>JAGQXH010000345.1 GCA_020436695.1 Lewinella sp.
CTGTGCTAAATTAAGAGATCGTAGATCCTATCGGATCTGATCCCGTGAGCAATGATCTTATGCACGACATTATCAAAAAGATCTCGTGATGCAATGATATCATCTTTAAGTATATGCATTATTCATCACGGTATCACAACATCCTAGCATTACAACATCAAAACAATAAAGCGCTGATCACAAAAGTAAGGCCCAAAAATAGAGAGAAGATGAACATATAGGCAAAATTCAGGAAGTTATATTTAAAGAAGGTCTTGAAGAAGCCCTGTCGGTACACTCTCCTCATGGCAACAAAGAGATAGATCAGGATACCAAAAACGGTAAAGGTGGAAACGATGGGTACGGCGGTTTCATTTTCCCAGCTATCGGTCCAGGTCATCATCAGGAGCATAATGGAAATGACCCAAAAAGCAAAAGCATGATAGTGAAAAGAGAAGACGAGATGCTCCACGAAATAGCGGTTGCGGCGGATGTAGAGTAATTTCAGAATGAGTGCCAGGGCTGGCATCATCATCACTACCATCCAGACCAGCTGTGCGATCAAATAGGGGCCGAAAGTATCCGGATGGGTCCGGACCTTAACATATTGCTGAAAGATCAGGCTTTCCATTTTATTGGTAATTCCCTCTTGCTTGGCCAGTTCAGCCGGAGTATGTCTGAATAGTTCTTCTGTGATAAATGATCGTTCCCGCTGTTCTATTTCCCAATTGGAATTCAGAAATATATAATTGATTGTCTCCTTCCCCCCTTCTTTTACCTGAATTCTGGTAAATAGAGAATCCATTGCCCGGTTAACGTCCGGTTTGTTGGGGAAGAGGAGTGCTACTTCTTCCCGATGTTTTTGCAGCGAATCCCGGAGGGGCTTTTCATAGGCTTCGCGTTTGCTGGATTCCAGAAGGCTGGCCGCACCATTGGATATTATATCATTGAGTATATAACCGAGCACGCCAAAGTGAATAACGGTAGCTACGAAGAACAGGCGGGCCGGACTGGCGTATCGCTTATGGTGTCCTTTGAAAAATTCATTGGTCAGTTTGCCGGGAATGGCCAGGGAGACTACCGTACGGAAAAATTTGGAATCGACATTCAGTACATTTTCCAGGAAATCTCCCAACAGAGATTTTAACGGTACTCGTCCATCAGTATACTGTTGTCCGCAATTTGAGCAATATTCCCCGTAATGCGGTAGGGGATAGTGACAGTTAGGACAATAGCGTTGCCCCTTGTCACCCTCCGCTCCCAGGGTGCCACGTCTTCGCTTGATATTGGGAAATAACCGAATGCGTGGTCGCTTCATGTTAATTATTCTGGAGAGTGTGACTGGTAGTCATGCCCTCAATCCGACGACAGATGCTAAAAATAATGAAACGCCTACGATTTCGCTCTTAAATTCGACCGATCTCTACTTTTTCCCGATAGTACCGTCAGTGGAGATTTTCAAAGGCGTGTCCGGAAAATCCGCATTGGTCAACTCGATCAGCTTGGTAATCGCCCGCTTTTGAGGATCTTTTTTCGGGCCGTGCGTTTTACCCTGATAGATGGGGGTAATCCGGCCCTGCTGAAAAACGCCGTCTTCATTTACCTCTAGTTCAATGATAGGAGCAATGCCCGCCGCTCCGGACAGACTAAAGCGGCCATAGGTACAGAAATTGCCGAGGCTGTAAATAATGAAGCGGTCCTGATACAGCTCCATCGCACGTGTCACGTGGGGACCATGGCCGAAAACGATATCAGCACCGGCATCAATCACGCCGTGGGCGAAGGCGTGTACATCGCCCCGATTCTCTCCGTAAAATGTCTCCGTCTTTTTGGGAACATTTTGATTGCTCACCCCTTCTGCTCCTCCGTGAAAGGAAACGATGACAATATCGGTCTTCGAAGCCAGATCGGCCACGATCTGTTTGGCTCTGGCGATATTGCGGAGGTCACAGGTGCCGGAATTGGGGGCAAAGGCACAGAATCCGTATTTAAGGCCGTCTTTTTCAAAAATGGCCTGTTCATCGGTTCCGGCCAGGCCGGCGTATTTGATATTTCTTTCGTCCAGTAGTTCCTTGGTACGGCGGCGGCCTTCCGGACCAAAATCACCGGAATGATTATTGGCCAGGCTCAACAGGTCAAAGCCGGCATCGACAAAATGATCGGCGTAACTTTCCGGGGAGCGGAAAGCATAACACTTGCTGGGGTCTTTACAATGCTTGGACATCGTGCCCTTTTCAATGATGGTACCTTCCAGATTGCCAAAGGTGACATCGGCTCCGGTCAGAATATCTTTCACGTCATTCAGCAGATCCTTGCCACCGTTGGCCGGCAGATAAGAGGGACTTGGATAATTGGTACCCAGCATCATATCGCCCACCCCGACGATGCGTATGGTTTTTGGTTCCGGTTGCAGGGTATCGGCTTCAGGAATAGCATTCGCTGGTGTTACAGGAGTGGACGGTGCCGCAACTGCAGCGAGCTGAATGGGGGCTTCCGGGCGTGCGTCGCCCTTGCAGGCCATGAGCAGCACACTGAAAATTAAAAGTTGGACCAAGAAAAAAAGACCCCCATAATGGGAGTCTTTATGTATAGCTTTATTCATCAGTAAAATACTTGTAATGCTTTCGATAGCGCAAATGGTTTAGTGCAGCGATTGATTTTCCGTAGAAGCTGCTTCTACCAGTTGCTGATATTCTTCCGGCGTTAAACCGTCTGTAACAAACTGGATCGGGTCGATCTTCTGCCCCTTATAGGTTACTTCATAGTGACAGTGGGGGGCGGTAGAAGCTCCCGTATTGCCAACTATCCCGATCGCCTGTCCGCGCTTTACTACATCACCTACTTTCACATCTATCCGGTCCATATGGCCGTAAAGCGTGCGATAGCCGTAGCCGTGATCGATCACCACCCGGTTACCGTAGCCGGAACCGACACCTGCCATCACTACTTTACCATTACCGGTAGCCTGGATAGGTGTACCACGGGGGGCAGTGAAGTCGATTCCCCAGTGCATTTTAGGTACCTTGTAAATAGGGTGTATGCGGTAACCAAATCCGGAAAGCAGTTTCAAACCGCGAGCCAGTTTATCGGAGCGGACCGGCTTGATAGAAGGAATAGACATCAACATCTCTTCCTTATCATTAGCAAAGGTAAGAATGGTGTCCAGAGAGCGGGACTGAAGATCCATTTCCATTTGACGCTTCAATTTGTCCACTTTTTCTTTCAAGGAAACAACATCTTCACCGGAGTGACGATATTGACGAAAGTCTTTATACTTATCGTGACCGCCGGTACCACCTTCCCAAACTCCCTGATCGATCGGATCCATACCGAACAACATCCGGTGGGCGTAGGCGTCTCTCTCTTGTATCTTTGCGAGTACCTTACTCAACTCTTCGTAACTCTCACCTTGCAGTTCCAGCTCATTGCGCAGCATTTCAATTTCGCGATTGGCAGCCTTCTCTTTGGGAGAGGGGAAATAACGATGAGCCAAAACCATGAAAATGAAACCGGTAAGGACTGCGGCACAAAAAAAGCCGAATATACGTAGGACGGTTACACTAAGCGGTTCAACAACTTTTTCGTAGCGTAAGGTTTGCGTGTTGTAAGTAAATTTTTCTCTTCTCATGAGTGTTTATCTTAGCCAACAATTCCCCAAACCACAGCACTTTGGTAAAAAGCACGGTTGAAATTTCTGGTGAATTTCCTGCTGTTTTTCGGGTTTCCCAATAATGGAACTAGCTAATTGTTCAGATGGCCAACTCAAATGTATGAGACGTTGATAGATTTACAAAATTAAACAGCATAATTTAGACTAATGTGTCATCAAAAACCGGCTAAATCGCAATATTGTTATCAAAAAGCGAATACAAAACGAATGATTTCCGGTTTTTTACGGCCAAAAGCCCATTTTTGCCGGCCACTTTTTTACCAGGTCGACAAATATGCTAATTGCCTTTTATTGATTTTGTTAAAGCATGGTATTTTAACATTTCTATGACCGAAGACGATAGGTGGGCGTACGTGGAAGGGCGGTGTTAGCAAACATGGAATAGTGAAAAATATCTTACCTTCGCGCCAAATTTACCATCATGGAAATACTGGCCTTGCAAGACTATAATATATATGTTGGGGAGTTTAACGAACACCTGAAAAATTTGTTGCGTGAAAACGATTACAGTCGTTTGATAGTGCTGGTAGACCAGAACACGCGCCGGCATTGCTGGCCGCTACTGGAACCCGTGATCAGGGAACGGGAGCATACATTGATCGAGATCCCGGCCGGAGAACAGCATAAGCATTTGCAAACCTGTCAGTTGATTTGGCAACATATGATGGAGGCCCGTGCCGACCGTCGCAGCCTTGCGATTAACCTGGGTGGTGGGGTGATCGGTGATATGGGCGGCTTCTGTGCGGCTACATTCAAACGGGGAATGGACTTTATTCAGATGCCCACTACCTTGCTTTCTCAGGTAGACGCTTCCATTGGGGGTAAACTGGGTATCGATTTCATGCAGGTGAAGAACAGCATCGGCGTTTTTCGAAATCCACAGGCGGTCTTTATCGATCCGCGATTCCTGAAAACCCTGCCGGTACGGGAATTGCGCAGCGGATTTGCCGAGATTATCAAACATAGCCTTATCGCCGATCGGGAACAATGGGAACAGTTGCGACGGATCACCGATCTGGATACGGTAGACTGGCCTGCTCTGATTGTACCTTCATTACGTATCAAACAACATATCGTGGAGGTAGACCCTTTTGAGCGTGGCCTCCGTAAAGCCCTCAACTTCGGGCATACTATCGGGCACGCCGTAGAGGGGTATGCTTTGGAAACGGATACGCCTCTGCTGCATGGAGAAGCGATTGCTGTAGGTATGATTGCTGAAGCGCATCTGTCTTATCAAAAGGCGGGCCTGAGCGAATCCGGACTTTCTCTGATCACTGATTTCATCCGGCACATCTATCATCCGGAGGCATTGCTGGTCGATACTTACGACGAATTGCTCAGTCTCATGACCAACGATAAGAAAAATACCGGCAAGGCCATCAATTTTAGTCTGCTACCGGATTACGGCTCCGTTGTCGTCGACCAGACCGCAACGGAAGCGGAAATTGTCAGCAGTTTAACTTATTTCAACGAAGCGGTGCTACCGCTCACTAACAGGCAATAGGTAGTTTTAGGGACCTAAAAAAGCGGTTTGGATTTGGCTCTTGAAATCAACTCCTCAAAGGCCCTCTTTTAGCAGATCACCCGTAAACTGCCGATTATGAAACCCTGGATGTCTCTTTATCCCTTCCTGGTGATAATGTTATTCTTTTCCTGCCGGAAAGATGAGATAACAGCACCCAAAGTAGAAGATTATTTTCCACTTAAAGTGGGAAATCAGTGGAAATACGATGTTTTCAGGATCAATGAGGACGGAGAGCAGTTCGTCACTACGCAATCCGTAAAAGTGATCGATGAGCGGAATATTGGAGGAGAGCGGTGGTTTGAGTTGAGTGTGCCCCGGGATCTGGAGTTTTTCTTTTCGAAATTCGTCAGAGTGGATAACGGGCAACTGATCGATCCGCAACGACGTGTTTTGCTGACATTAGATATTGGAGACCAGGTATTCTCGCAGGACACCATTTATTTGAGTAATGATCTTCATTTCAACCCATTAGCCTTGATAGACCGGCAGGTGGGACCGGTAAGAAAAACGATAAATGTGGAAGCCGGAGAATATTCCTGTCTGGAGGTGATCAATACCATTCATGCGTTCCCAGGCAGCTTTGTGGAAGAACGAATGAGTTTTGATCATTACCGGCAAGGTGTTGGACTGGTACAAAAAAATGTAATTACCCTGTTCAATACGGAGATCAGGGAGATCCGCCTTGAATCATTCCATCTGAAATGACAACCAAGTCTGTTCCGGTTTGTTATATCATCCATGAGCCAGACTGATCCATTTGGACCATATCCGATATTGTTATTTGACGGAGTATGCAATCTCTGCAATGCTTTTGTCCAGTTTGTCATCCGGCACGATCCGGAGGCTGTTTTCCGCTTTACACCCCTCCAGAGCGAAATAGGGCAGGAACTGTCCGCCAAGGCCGGCTTCCCGGTCAATGAACTCAGTACGGTGATCCTTTACTACCGGGGGCGCTTTTATACCCATTCGGACGTAGCCCTGGAGGTCGTTCGGCGTTTGCCCGGTATCTGGTCGATGCTGTACGGTTTTGTTATTATTCCCAAATTTCTCCGGGATGCCATCTATAACTGGGTGGCCCGTAACCGCTACCGCTGGTTTGGAAAGCGGGAATCCTGCATGATGCCTACGCCGGATGTGAAGCGGCGATTTTTGTAGATCTTTCCCCTCATATTGCTGTCCAATCACGGACATTCTGATCAGATATTTATTCGACGATCAGCTCATCATAACATCAGGCCATCATTCCCCATAATGCTGTTTGTAATACTCCTGGTAGGCACCGCTGGTGACGTGCTCCAGCCAGTCTGTTTGTTCCAGATACCAGGCGGCTGTTTTGGCCAGCCCTTCTTCTACGGAAACGGATGGTTCCCATCCCAGTTCCTGTTTGATCTTTCCGGCATCAATGGCGTAGCGCTGATCGTGCCCGGGGCGATCTTTAACGAAGGTGATGAGTTGGCGGGAAGTACCGGCTGGCCTAACCAATAGATCGTCTACTATATCGCAAAGTGCATAGACCAGTTCCAGGTTGGTTCGTTCATTGTTCCCTCCTATATTATAGGTCTCTCCGATACGGCCGGCGTGAAAAATACGATCGATGGCCGTAACGTGATCTCCTACCCAGAGCCAGTCCCGGATGTTGCTTCCATCACCGTATACCGGGAGAGGTTTGCCGTGCCGAATATTGTTGATCATCAGTGGGATCAATTTCTCCGGGAATTGGTAGGGGCCGTAATTATTCGAGCAATTGGAAAGCACTACCGGCAGACCATAAGTGTGAAACCAGGCCCGTACGAAGTGATCTGAAGCTGCTTTGGAAGCCGAATAGGGGGAACGGGGATCGTAAGCGGTCGTTTCCCTGAAATATCCGGTGGTACCTAAACTTCCGTACACCTCATCGGTAGATACATGGTAAAATCGTTTCCCGGTAAAGTCGGCTGCCCAGGCATTGCGCGCAGCGCTTAACAGTTGAACCGTACCTACTACGTTCGTTTCAATAAAAGCAAGTGGATTTTCGATGGAACGATCTACGTGCGATTCAGCGGCCAGATGGATTACTCCGTCAAAGGCATATTCTTCGAAGAGGGAAGCCAGCAAGGTGGCATCCGTAATATCGCCGCGCACAAAAGTATAGTTGGGCGCTGATTCGATCGCTTTCAGGTTTTCGAGATTACCGGCGTAGGTTAGGTTGTCCAGATTGACAATATGGTAATCCGGATACCGCTCTACCATGAACATGACCAGATGAGAACCGATAAAACCTGCTCCTCCGGTGATCAGTATACACCGTTTTGTATCTGTCTTCATTTTTCAATATTATGATGTTGCGATACTGCGATGCTGTGATGGGGTTATGTGTTTAGGGTAACGATAGTATCAATGCACCACGAGATCTTTTGATGTTATGATCCTGGAATGTTACGATGCTGCGATGAGGTTAAGTTACTGGTTAACAACCATATCACTGCACCACGAGATCAGGGCCGTCAGGTTCACAAGATCATAACATTACAATATTGCGAACCCGGTAAATAATTGTAAGTATATTGAGGATCGCATTATAGTATCGCAACATTACAGCATCACAGGATTAAACTCACTTTACCACTTCCCGGAAATATTCATAAGTACGGCGCAGCCCTTCGGATCGATCGATAGTTGGATTCCAGCCTAATATTTCCCGGGCCTTGGTGATATCCGGCTGGCGCACTTTGGGGTCATCAATCGGCAGGTCTTTATAAATAATCCGGGCCTTCGGATTACCTACCAGTTCAAGTACTTCCATGGCAAATTCAAGAATGGTGATCTCCGAGGGATTGCCGATGTTGACCGGTTGGTCATGATCACTAAGCAACAGTCGGTAAATACCTTCCACCAGATCGTCTACAAAGCAAAATGAACGGGTTTGGGAACCATCTCCGAATACGGTCAGTCCTTCACCGCGAATAGCCTGGGAAAAAAAAGCGGGCAGCACCCGCCCGTCATTGACGCGCATGCGGGGCCCATAAGTATTAAAGATCCTTACGATCCGGGTTTCCAGGCCATGATAGGTATGGTAGGCCATGGTAATAGCTTCCAGGAAACGCTTGGCTTCGTCATAAACACCGCGGGGCCCCACCGGGTTGACGTTGCCCCAGTAATCTTCAGACTGCGGATGCACGAGCGGATCTCCGTATACTTCAGACGTAGAGGCTACCAGTATTCGTGAATTTTTTGCCATTGCCAGACCCAGCAGATTGTGCGTCCCCAATGCCCCTACTTTAAGGGTTTGGATCGGCATTTTCAGATAGTCGATTGGACTGGCCGGTGAGGCAAAATGCAGGATGTAATCCAACGGACCGGAAACGTGTACGTATTTGGATACATCGTGATGATAATACTCAAAGTTCTTAAGAGGGAAGAGATGTTCGATATTGGCAATATTACCCGTGAGGAGATTGTCCATGCCGACTACATCATACCCTTCTTTAATGAAACGATCGCAAAGATGCGATCCTAGAAATCCGGCAGCACCTGTAATTAATACTCTAGGCACGGTGGTATTTTTTTGATTATTGAATTAAAGATTACTTGCAGGCAAATATTTTTTACAAAAGTTCGGGGGTGGAGTAGTTGAAGAGGGCAAATATAGGCTAAATAATGAGAATATGGGAAGGTGGGAAATTAAGAAACGGTAAACTA
>JAGQXH010000346.1 GCA_020436695.1 Lewinella sp.
TTTTCCAGTCTTATAAAAACCTATGTAAAAAGATCGCTGATGTGATACAGGAACTCGATCCCGGTTTCGCTTATCCCAGAGCCCTGGCCTCAACGCTCATAGAAACAGCCAACAACAGCCTGTATTTTGCCCGGCATTTACCCCGCCTTACCGATCTTGGGGGGGAGGGACAGCAACTTTCGGAGAAAGTGAAAAAAATGATGATCTTCTTTACCTTCCGGCTGATCCGGCCCGGTAATACGCCCGGGTCGGATCAACTGAGAAAAGAAGTTGAAAAGCAAAGAATTAGGAATTAAAGTGCGGAATATACCAGACGCAAAGTGGTTGGAGGCTCAAACCAATGTTACGTCAGTATACCTGCCCGGAGTACCCGGTTCTTATCGGTGCTATTTGGGCAGGTTTCGTACTATTCCTGAGCCGGATCCGGTAAACCGTCACAGCCCGAATAACTATTGCCGTTTGAGCGTCCTGCCGTCAAAAGCAATGGAAGTCACCCGCCCATCCGGTGAAAGATCAAAACTGATGAGGCTGTCACTCCGCCAGGGCTGATTCCAGTTGGCCAGAAAGGTATCGAAGTGCCAGTGTTTCAACTTGGCATTATTACTTTTGGTGGTGGCCAGTTCCAGGTGCTCATCGCGTACTATTACCTCCACCTGCCCATAGAACAGATCGGTGTAAGTACCGGCGTAGGCCGAAAGCGCCCGGCTGGGATGCGTATCCGGTGTAGGCGCGGAAAGCATTTTTTCCCGTTCTCTTTTGGCGGCCTTGTTCAGATCATCATACAGGGCTTTTACTTCGCTGCTCCAATCCCGGTCGGCATCATTAAAACCAAACAGATCGAATACTTTATACATCAGGGCATGACGCAATTCAGCGTGATCCAGATTGCCGAGGATGTAAACCCCCAGACGTTCTTCGGGAAGCAGTCCGATGATGGCGGTAGTTCCGGCCAGACTGCCGGTGTGAAAGTTCACTTTTTTACCACGGTAATCTTCCTGAAACCATCCCAGTGCGTAAGTTGTCCAGTTAGGCTTGGTTAGTTTGACGGTAGGATAGAATTGACGCGGAGGAATGATGATCTGCGGTTGCAGCCATTCCCGGTAGGTTTCCGGTTTGAGGAGGGGCTTGCCGTCTATCCGTGCACTGTCGAGCACAAATTTAGTCCAGATGGCCATATCCGATACACATGACCAGACGGCTCCGGCAGGGGCGATCGCATCAGCGTTGGAGTCCGTTATCGGCTGTATCTTGCCATCGATCTCAAAATGTGGTATGGAGCGGTTGGATTCCTCCCGTGAAGCCTCCTGGGTGGCGTAAGTGTTGTACATGCCCAGCGGATCGAATATTCGTCGCTGAACAAAGAGTTCCCAGGGTACATCGGTGAGATGGTGGATCAGCTCACCGGCCGCCAGATACATGATGTTTTGATAAGTATAACCTCCCCGGAAAGGATAAGCGGGTTTGGCGTAGCGAAGTCGCTTTAATATCTCCAATGAGTTAAGATCGCTGTCGAACCAGAGAAAATCGGCGTTGCCCAGCCCTGCATTATGGGTAAACAGGTCTCGTACACGGAGCTCACGGGTAGGATAGGGATCGTAGAGTTGAAATTCAGGCCACAGATCTGCCACGCGGTCATCCCACTTCACCTTTCCTTCATCCACCAGCATCCCCATGGCGGCAGCCGTCATGGCTTTGGTGGTGGAGGCAATACCGAAAATGGTGTTTTCATTAACCACCTGATCACTATTGATCTTTTTCACCCCGTATCCCTTGCTCAAGATGATCTCTCCATCTTTTACTACGGCGATAGCTAGCCCCGGCACCGACCAGTCATTCATGGTTTTTTGAATATACTGGTCAAGTAGCTGTAAGTTGTCGGATGTATCCTGGGAAAAGAGGGAAACGGTAACAAACAGCAGCACCCCCGGTAAGAGTGCGAAAAGTCTCATTTTCGACATGATCTTAACGTGCATTAGTTTTCTCAATAGGGGGCCGGATAAGGAGGGAATGCCCCGGAATTTTATGTTAAGATGCTAATATAGCATCTATAAAGTGAAGTTTGCTTCGAGAGATCTAAATTGTAACGGCAGGGCCGGCCTCGTATTGCATGAGTAGCCGGCTATTGTAGCTCACGCTGTACCGATCATGCCGTTTAGTTCCATTTACCTGTTTCTTCGGGAGACTGATCAACCAATTGTTCAAGTTCCCTGATGAAGGTTTTGCGCGAGATACTACGGGCACCCAGACTGGCCAGATGCCGGGTCTCCTGCTGGCAGTCGATGAGCGCAAAATGGTCGGCTTCCAGTTTTCGTACCAGTTGGATGAAACCAAATTTTGACGCGTTATTCACTTTGGTGAACATCGACTCTCCAAAAAAGATCTTACCGATGGCCAGTCCGTACAAGCCTCCTACAAGTTGCTCTTTGTCCCATACCTCTACGGAATGGGCGTAGCCCATTTCGTGCAACTGAATGTAGGCTGCCAGCATTTCCCGCGTGATCCAGCTGCCGATCGATCGCTGTCGTCTTTCTTTTTCGGCAGTACGTACCTGGCAGGCTTTCATCACTTCCGCGAAAGCCTGATCATAGGTCACTTTAAATTTCTGCTGGTTGAAATAAGGACGCATACTTTTGGATATGCGCAGTTCAGATGGATATAGTACAAATCGGGGGTCGGGAGACCACCAGAGAATAGGCTCACCGGGATTGTACCAGGGAAAGATACCATGGCGGTAGGCAAGTAGCAAGCGCTCGGGCGAAAGATCTCCACCAACCGCCAGAATACCGTCTTCGTTAGCTAAGTGGGGCGAAGGAAATATTAACTCATCCTCAGGAAGTAAGTATATGGGCATCAGTTAAATGAACCGCTATTCTTCCGCATTTGACTGCTGCAAATATTTCTCCAGCGCCATCGTCATCGAGGGCGTTTCGGGAGCAGGAGCCTTGATGTTGATCACCAGACCTCTTTCTTCCACCGCCCGACAGGTGCTGTTGCCGAAAACAGCCAAACGGGTCTCGTCCTGAGAAAAATCAGGGAAATTTTCATACAGTGACTGGATTCCCAGCGGACTGAAGAATACCAATACATCGTATTTGACGTCACTCAGGTCGGAAAGATCACTGCTCACGGTACGATACATCATGGCGTCTTTCCATTTGAAATTATTGTCGTCCAGAAACTGCTGTACGGCCTGGGCACCCAGATTGGAGCAGGGGAGCAGGAAGTTCTCGTTGTTGCGATGCTTCTTCAATGCCGTGGCCAGGTCCTGGATAGTGCGTTTTCCAGCAAATACTTTCCGCTTGCGGTAGACGATAAATTTTTGCAGGTAGTTAGCGATAGCTTCGGTCAGACAGAAATACTTCGTTTCCTGAGACATTTTGATCCGCATCTCTTCACAGATCCGGAAAAAATGATCTACGGAGTTCTTACTGGTAAAGATGATCGCAGTAAATTCATCGGGACGTACTTTTTGCCTGCGAAATTCTTTTACGTCTACCCCTTCAACGTGAATGAAGGGTCGCCAGTCGATTTGCAGGCCGTATTTCTTTTCCAGTTCGTAGTACGGAGAACGTTCTGGTTTTGGCTGAGATACCAAGATGGTTTTTACCTTTTTGTAACTTTCCACTTGAGCTTTGCCATTTGCAGTCATGCATTCAGAATTTTAAAATTCTATACGGTTTATAACTGATTCATAATCAGCTTAGCCACCAGTGCTACCGGGGCAAATTCCACGGTGCAAATATACAACAAAAAGTGAAAAATATACAATGGGATAAATCTACTACCAATCAAAAGACCACGAAAAGATCGTAAGAGATAGACCAGCCCGACAAACACTCCGAGCCCGATCATCAGGTAAGAAAGCAGGCCTTCACTGGCCAATCCCAAAGCTACATTGCCGGCCATAAAGCCGATACCAAGGAAAATGCTGAAGATCATGATTGTGAAATTGTACAATTTCACTTCCTTTTCCACCGGGAAAATGCTGCTGATAAAGGATAATAAAAAATGTTTTAATAAGAAAGCGAGTATTACCGCTCCAACGCAGCCAAGTAACAAGAGGCCGTTGCTGTAGTTGAGTGGTACCTGAAATACCCGTTTGACCAGTAAAAAGAGCAGAATACCGGCATTAATAAAGAACATACTGTACAAGGCCAGATAGGGGATCACCTGACCGCGCTCGTATTCGCGGTAGGTTTGCGACAGCATATTGTCGTTGGAAATGGATTGGAATACTTTCGCGAAATAAGGTCGATACAGGGTAACCAGAATGGCCAGCAAAATGAAACTGAACAGCAACAGGGCCATAATGAACCCATCCAGTGGTGGCGGCGGCTGGATCACATCAGGCCCTTCCATCCCATGAGTAGGGGTTTCGAATGAGGCTTCCGGCAATGCTTCAGCATCAGGTGAAACAATATCGAACGGATTGCCGGTGGGCATATCTGCGGCGGCCGGTCCGGTGCTTTCAGGCATTTGGCCCAGTCGGGGTTTAATCTCGAACGGGTTGCCGGCAGACTGCGCGCTGAGGATACCCGCAAGCGGCAGGAGCAGTACCGTCCATATCAACAACCGCCGGAACACTATACTGTTTGTCACATTTGCGAACGCCACGGGCATGAAGTCATGTGTTTGAGGTACAAAAGTAAGGAATTTCGATGGAGTTGGCATCAACAAGTTAATGATCCATAAATTCTTGTTAATAAGCTTTAAACGGTGAGGAGCAGGCCGGGAAATAAGGCTAATTTCGCGGAGAGGATAGATATTGGGATTTGATGGATGATGAGGACGTTTGGATGGATGGATGAAAGGACGTTTGGATTGATGGATATTGGGATTAAGAGAGTGTTCATGTGTTCGTGTTTTGATGTGCTCACGAGTCAAGTAAAATATTGAAAATCAAAATTTTACTCTCGATACACCAAGAAGGAGACACAGTTGACTGGACACTCCCGGATTGATGGGGCACAACCTCCCAAAGTCCCAACCTCCCAAAGTCCCAACATCCTAACTTCCCAACATCCCAACTTCCCAAAAATCCCAAACCAACCATAAAATGAATGATAAAGTGATTCGCCGGGTATTGTTCCTTGGAGCCATCGCCATTCTGGGTATTGTGGCGGTACAATCGTATTGGGGGATCAGCACCTGGAATATCAACGAAGAGGAATTTCACCAGAAAGCCAGCCTGGCTTTGTACAATGTAGCCCGGGATATGGCTGAGAGAAGTGGTGCGACGCTTCCGCCCCGGGAGGTGATCAAGCAGCGTACCAGCAATTATTATCTGGTGAACGTGGAGTATGAATTTAGTTCGCTGGCCCTGGAAGCATCCCTGCATAAGGAACTGGAGGCTGCCGGACTGAATATCCCCTTTGAATTTGCGATCTACAATTGCTATACCGATGAAATGACCTATATCGCCTATTGTGCCGATACACCGGCCGATAAGAAAAACCTGGAACTCGGCGATCTGCCTAAAGACAATCAAAATGATTTCAACTACTACTTCGGCGTGAAATTCCCTACCCGTAGCGGTTATCTTTTCAATAAGATGCAGTTGTTTTCCTTCCTTACCGCTATTCTGTTTATTACCGTAGGATTTTTTGCTTACGCCATGAGTGTCATCCTACGGCAGAAGCGGCTTTCGGATATGCAGAAAGACTTCATTAACAACATGACCCACGAATTCAAAACGCCCATATCCACGATCAAGATCTCAGCCGACGTTTTTCTCAATAATCCCGATATTCAGGAAAATGAGCGTTTATTGCGTTATGCGGGCATCATTAAGGAGCAGAATCTGCGTTTAAATCACCAGGTGGAGAAAGTATTGCAGCTGGCCAAGGTAGAAGGAGACAATTTTGAATTAAAAAAGGAGGTGGTCGATCTCAGTGAATTGCTGCCTCCCATTCTGGAGAGTACCAGGCTTAGAGTAGAAGATGCGCACGGACAGCTAAGCTACGAACTACCGGAAATCCCACTGCTCATCAGAGCCGATAAACTACATCTGACCAATATTTTGCACAACCTCCTGGACAATGCCATTAAATACTGCTGTGAAATACCGGTGATCGATGTGCGGGTGCAGGTGCAGCAAAATTTGGTAGAACTGATCATTACCGATCAGGGGGTAGGTATCGATAAGGATCACTTGCCGCATATTTTTGACAAATTCTATCGCGTTCCCACCGGCGATGTCCATAATGTCAAAGGATTCGGATTGGGGTTGTTTTATGTGAAGAACATCTGCCGGGCACATCAGTGGAAGCTTCGGCTCGACAGCGAAAGTGGAAAAGGTACCACCGTTTCCATTCGTATTCCGCTGGAAAACAGTCGCCGATCATAAAGCCCCGCTAAAGTAGAGGCTGAGAATTACCTTGCTAAATTAATGACTATCTTCGTGTCTGTGCTGCGCCATCTTCAACTTTCTGATGCTCATAACCTTCGTATTAGATGTATATCCAAATACCTGAAAATTGTAAATAACCGATAACCTACTGCTGACCAATTGGAATTATGAAAGCCCATATACTTTACGTTGAAGATGATGAAAGCCTGAGTTTTGTTACCCGTGATAATCTGGAACTTCAGGGCTACCGGATCACCTACTGCTCAGATGGAAAACAGGCCATGGACATACTCATCCACCAGCGCTTCGATCTTTGCATTCTGGATGTGATGCTACCCGAGATCGACGGCTTTACGCTCGCCAGGGAGATCAGGAAGTTTGACACGGAAGTGCCGATTTTGTTCCTCACGGCCCGCTCACTAAAGGAAGACAGGATCCACGGACTCAGACTGGGGGGCGATGATTACATCACCAAACCCTTCAGCATAGAAGAACTGATCCTAAAGATCGAGATATTCCTGCGGCGAAGTCGTATCACCCAACCGGAACAGCCTTCGCATTTCCGGATCGGGAATTATGAATTTGATTACAACAATCTGAAACTGACCAAAGGCGAAGAAGAACGGCGCCTTACTCAAAAGGAAGCCGATCTGCTCAAATTTTTTATCGACAACCGCAATCAGGTAGTTAAGCGTTCGACCATCTTGCAGCAGATATGGGGCGAAGATGATTACTTCATGGGCAGGAGCCTGGATGTATTCATTTCCCGCTTACGTAAAT
The DNA here is from genome assembly GCA_020436695.1 of Lewinella sp. Classification (GTDB taxonomy): domain Bacteria; phylum Bacteroidota; class Bacteroidia; order Chitinophagales; family Saprospiraceae; genus Flavilitoribacter. The sequence goes on from JAGQXH010000346.1 coordinate 7,130, forward strand.
ATCTGCAAAAAGACGGGCAATTGAAGATAGAGAATATTCACGGTGTCGGTTTTCGGCTGGTAGATGATTCTAATACCACATCGTAGTATTGCAGCATTACAGCATCGTATCATCAATTAAATATTGCAAAAATCAAAGAAGTTTAGTCGGTTTTTTTGAGTAGTCCGCTTATCTTTGCACTTCCAAAAAAATCAGTACGTTCTAAAGCGCTGATTATTAAACCAATGAAGCAGGGCAGAAAGGAAGAAATATGTCCGAATTGACCCTAATCCTTGGAACATATGCTCATATAATGTAGAAACAAATGGCACTAATAGGAAAAATCAGAAAGAATTCGTGGATACTGGTCGTTCTGATCGGTCTGGGCTTGGGAGGTTTCGTGGTTATGGATATGGTGAATTCTGCCAATGGTCCCAGTGGTACAAATTCTCAGCGCTATCTGGGCGAGATAGATGGTGAGAAAGTAGATGCAAGAGAGTTTGAGCGTGTCTATAATCTTTTGTACAGCAATTCCACTACAACCGCTATGGCTAACCGGGCACAACTGTGGAATTGGTACGTGGAGAACAGTATCGTACAGGAGGAAGCCGCCGCCATTGGCCTGGGAGTAGGCAAAGCCGAGATCAGCGAGCTGGAGTTCAGTCCTGCCCGTCGCAGCGGCATCGTCACTACCCGCTTTATGGACCCGACTACCCGCCAGGTGAATGAACAGCAACTGACTCTGATCAAGCAGGCCATCGAGAACGGTAATATCAAGCAGGCTATTGAAAGCGGGCAACTGACGGAGGGCCTGGTTAATTACTGGCGCCATCAGCGGAAAGAAGTGGTGAAAGAACGTCTGCAAACGAAACTGAACAATCTGGTCGCCAAGGCCATGTATGCCCCGACCTGGATGGCCGAAATGGGCTATGCTGAAGCCAATCAACCCATCAATATTGCCTACGTAAAGGTGCCTTTTGATGAGATCGATAATACAGATGTGACCTTGAGTGACGCCGATTACGAAAGCTACCTGAAGGCCCATCGTGCGATGTATGAGCAGGACGAAGAGACCCGTCAGCTAAAGCTGGCCATCTTTGATGTGGAACCTACTGCTGAGGATTCTACGAGTCTGCGCGATGCGCTGGCTGCCAAGGTGGGACCGTTCCGCACGGCTGAAAATGATTCCACCTTCGTGCTGCGCGAAAGAGGTAATCTGATCGATGCTTATTACAAATACGACGAACCGGCTCTGGCCTCCATTGCCGACACACTGCGTGGAATGCAGGTGGGCGAAGTGTTTGGCCCTTATGTAGATGCCAACGCTTACCGGATCGTGAAGTTGTTGGAGCGTCACATGATCGCCGATTCGGCGGATACCCGTCATATTCTGCTGTCAGCTACTACTCCGGCTCAGTTTATTCAGGTCGAATCCCGCATTGACAGTATCAAAAATGCGATAGAGAGCGGAAGTGATACCTTCGAGGCATTGGCTACCCGCCTGAGCCAGGACCCAGGTAGTAGCAGCAATGGCGGAAAATACGAGAATATCACTCCCAATCAGTTTGTCCCACAATTCAATAAAGTGTTGTTTGTAACCGGCCAACCCGGCAAATTGTATAAAGTGCGTACGCTTTACGGATGGCATCTGGTGGAAGTATTGAAGCGGAGTGCGAGCCAGAGCGAGCGGGTGAAGGTAGCCTTCTTGTCCAGTGAGATCGTACCGTCCAAGAAAACCCA
>JAGQXH010000347.1 GCA_020436695.1 Lewinella sp.
CTTTGACACGTGTTATTACTTGTTGTGGATGGGCCGGAGGTTGTGGTCGTGGCACCCTTTGAAAGGGTGCCACGACCACAACCCAGCAGATTTTACCATCATTTGACTATGGTCAAACCCGTATGACCGCTAAAGTAATTGTATTTTTGCAGCGCTTTGGCATTAACATGCGCCTAATTATTGAAAAAATACAATTTAATACCGGTTGCAAGGCAACTGTAGTAACTTAGCAGTAAAGCAAATCATTCTTGATTATGAAGAAAATTCATCTAATAGGTATCGGTATGATAGCGGTGGCTATCCTTCTATTTATTCAGGTAGCCGGAGACACGAGCACCTATGCTACCTTTAAAGATGCGACCCAGGTCGACAAAAAAGTGAAAGTTGCCGGCCAGTTGGCAAAGGATAAAGAGATTGTTTACGATCCGGAAGTCGACCCGAATTACACCAGTTTTTATATGAGGGACGCCCAGGGTGAGGAACGAAAGATCGTATTGCTGGCAGCCAAACCTCAGGACTTTGAATTGTCTGAACAACTGGTGCTTACCGGAAAAATGGACGGAGATACCTTCGTTGCTACAGACATGCTCACCAAGTGCCCTTCCAAATACAAAGATGAAGAGGTCTACATCAAGAGCGAGAAAAAAAGTTAGCATACACCTAACCGAACTACAAACATATTCAGGTGGTCAATTGATGTGAATGAACACTGATGATTGACTATCAACCATTGCAGGTTTACTAGATGGAAACTATACAATACATAGGCGAGCACTTATGGCCGGGTCGGCTTGGTCATTTTGCCATCATTTTGGGTTTTGTTAGTGGAATACTGGCCAGCATAGCCTATTACTTTGGCACGCAGCGCCGACATTTACCGGAGGCCTCGAAGTGGAAAAACATCGGTCGTGCCGCTTTCAGTATTCACGGATTCACCATTTTTACGATCATCGGGCTGGTCTTCTACGTAATGATCAACCGGCATTATGAATACCAGTACGCCCAGAGCCATGTTTCGGATGATCTGCCTTTTCGTTACATCTTTTCTGCTTTTTGGGAAGGGCAGGAAGGCAGTTTTCTGCTTTGGATGTTCTGGCACGTCGTTTTGGGCGTTGTGCTGATCGTCACTGCAAAAAAGTGGGAATCGCCGGTGATGTCTGTCCTATCAGCTATCCAGGTATTTTTGTTGACTATGATCCTGGGACTATATGTTCACCTGGGCGGTGATCCGGTGCGTATAGGCAGCAATCCACTTGTGCTGCTGAGGGATGTGATGGAAGCACCGATCTTTTCCAGTGCAGACTATGTGGAACTGATCAGCGGTACCGGGCTAAACCCACTGCTGCAAAACTACTGGATGACTATTCACCCTCCTACCCTGTTCCTTGGATTTGCCTCAACTTCTATCCCATTCTGTTTTGCTATTGCCGGATTATGGACCAAAGAGCACAAGGCATGGCTCCAGCCAGCTCTGCGCTGGTCTCTATTCAGTGGGGCGATCCTGGGTCTGGGTATTTTGATGGGAGCCGCCTGGGCCTACGAAGCGCTCACTTTTGGTGGTTACTGGGCCTGGGACCCGGTAGAGAATATGTCGCTGGTGCCCTGGATAATCATGATCGCCGGTATTCACACCAATCTGATCGCCCGCTCTACTGGTTACTCGATCCGTAGTACTTATGCATTTTATCTGCTGACTTTCGTCCTTGTACTATATTCTACTTTCCTTACCCGAAGTGGGATCCTGGGCGAAACCAGTGCTCATGCTTTTACAGAAATGGGGCTGGAATGGCAACTGGTCATATTCAATCTCGCATTTCTGGCATTGGGTGCCGTCCTTTTCATCAATCGCTATAAAAGCATTGAAGCACCAGCCAAGGAAGAATCTACGCCTTCCAAGGAATTCTGGATGTTCATCGGTACGCTGGTCCTGCTATTTTCCGGCATACTGATCACCGGATCTACCTCACTACCGGTAGTCAACAAGATCATCCGCTTTTTTGATCCGGCTTTTAAAGGATGGACCATTACCGATCAGGTAGCACATCACAATAAGTACCAGCTTTGGATAGGCGTATTTATCGGCCTGCTTTCCGGCCTGGCCCAATATCTTCGCTATAAAGAATTCAACTGGGCCAAACACAGTCGTAAATACTGGACACACTTGGGCATAGGTCTGGGAAGTGCACTGGTGCTCACTGTTTTGGCTGCTTTATGGATCGATGCAAGAGCCTGGCAGTATTTATTGCTGCTTTTCGCCGGGGTATTTGCCGTAGTTACCAACCTCGATTATCTGGTCAGCTTTTTACGTGGTAATCTCAAGGCAGCAGGTTCGGCATTTTCGCATATAGGGTTCGGCCTGATGGTCGTTGGGATTTTAGCATCCGGACTGAACAAGCAGTTTATTTCTTCCAATCCGTACGTTATGTCAGGCTTGATCCAGGGAGCGGAACAGGATGCCCATAAGCGAAATATCATTCTGTTTAAAGACATCCCCATGATGATGTCCGGCTATCAGGTAGAATACGAAAATGATACCATAGATGGATTTACACGGACTTATTCCGTTGATTTCCGCAAGATGGATGAGGAAGGGAAAGTAACTGAGCAGTTTGCCGTACATCCCAACGTACTATACAATCAGGAGTTCACTAAAATTGCAGCCGTTAACCCCTCCACCCGCCGTTATTGGAACAAAGATATTTTCACTCATATTACGAGTCTGCCCGAATCGGAAATGGATGCCGAAGCCCGCAAGGCGATCGAAGACAACCTCAACTATCGCAGCTTCGACGTACCGGCCGGGGAAGTCTATAGCTTCTACGATACGGTGGAAGTACGAGATCAACAAACCACTCAGGTTCGGGAATATCAGCTCTATGTAGAAGGTGTGGAGCAAAATGCTACTCATCCGGACTATACGCCGGAAGAAGGCGATATGGCTATCGGGGCTCGTATTCAGATCCGTCAAGTAGGAGACGATTCCGTTTACACGGTAAAACCGGTGATCGTACTGCGCGACCAGCTACTGTATAACTATCCGGTACAGGTCAATGAGCTTAGCTCCAAAGTGAAACTCAATGAGTCTATTCTGGAAAATATGTTCATTCCCGAAGAGTCTCTGAATTACCAGGAATTTTCCTTAAAACAGGGAGAAACTGCTACTTTTGAAGATCTGACCATTCGTTTTGTCAATTTCAACCGGCAGCCGAAACACCCGAATTATCAACCGCAGGACCAGGATATTGCCGTTGGAGCTACCGTAGAGATCCGCACTACCGAGGGCAAGCAGTTTCTTTCGCAACCCGTTTATCTCATTCGCGGCAACCGGCCTTATAATGTGAAAGATCAGGTGCCCGAACTGGGTCTGCATGTCCGCTTTGCTTCTATTGATCCCGCTACGGAGTCCGTAACACTGATGATCGCAAGGAATGTCACGGAGGGAAATACTATTCCCGTGGCGGTTGCCACTAATTCGGTCAGATCAGATTTTCTTGTACTACAGGCCATTGTTTTCCCCGGCATTAATTTCGTTTGGTTCGGCAGTTTACTGATGCTGGCGGGTATGGGTGTAAGCCTTTGGTACCGCAAACGCAGGCCCGGCGATGCAACAGCCTGAGTTGAAAGCCGATGAAGTGGTACTGGTGGGTGCGGGTAATGTTGGCTGGCACGTAGGGCAGCGGCTAAAGGAGAAGGGCATCCGGGTAAACCTGGTTTATAGTCGACAAAAAGCTAAAGCAGAAGCGCTGGGCAGATTGCTCGGATGCGCAGCTACTAATTTACTCACGGCCATCCCCGGGCTAAATAACTGCCTATACATTCTGACTGTAAAGGATGATGTCATCACCGAGGTAGCAGAAAGTATTCGCTTTCTCGATGCACCGAACCGCTTATTTGTCCATACTTCCGGTGCCACTCCATCATCAGTGTTGACCGCTTACTTTTCCCATTCGGGTGTATTCTATCCGTTGCAGACTTTTTCAATAGATCGGCAGGTCAATTTTTCTCGTGTTCCCCTCTGTATTTACGGATCTGATCAAGAAGCTACTTCGGTCTTATTTGATCTGGGGAAGCAACTAAGCGACCAGGTGGCAATTATTGATGACCATCAACGGAGTGTTTTGCACGTTGCGGCGGTTTTTGTCAATAATTTCAGCAACTATTTATTCGGAATTGGTAAGGATCTGGTAGAAAACAAACAGCTTTCCTTTGATCTACTTCGGCCGCTACTTATGGAAACCGCAGAAAAGATCATGGACAGATCTCCTGATGAGATGCAAACAGGGCCGGCCAGGCGTCATGACCAAAGTACCATTGCCACGCACCTAGAGTATCTGGAAAGATACCCTGAGTGGCGGAAAATCTATCAGCTATTATCGAAAAACATTGAAGAAAAGTACGCTTAAAATTCGAAGCTATGCGCATTATCGGTTATGTCCAACATCCTGTCTGGAAGATTACCGTTTTCAAAACAGATACCCGCCTCTCCGTTAAATTTGAAGACGGTCTGCTGGAGCAAACCTATAAGTTCGTGCAGCAGGATCGCCTCAATGCCCTAGGGGAAGTACAACAACTGATTGATCAAAAATTTATTTTGACCGTCGAGCGACGTTTCCGCGAAATGGAACGGCACCGGGCCGAAGCGCTCGCACGTCATACGTCTATTTCACCGGAAGATGAGTTCGATACGATTATCTGATAAGAAAGCAGATCTAAAGGTAATCCTCCTTTTTTATACCCAGTTTGCGCATTTTGGACATCAGGGTCCGGTCATTCAGTTTGAGTAGCCGGGCAGCTCCATTCGGCCCAGTAATCCGCATATTGCATTTCTTCAAAGCATCGACAATATGCTGTTTCTGCATTTCCTCAAAGGAAGGGAACTCCGTTTTATTCTTGGTGGAGCGGGAATTAGGATCTCTCAGAAGATCAATACTGGCCTTCAGGTCAAGGACACCGTTCTGAGCCAGGATCATAGCGCGTTCTACAATGTTTTCCAGTTCCCGGATGTTACCTGGAAAATCATATTGCTGTAGCATATTGACGTCTGCCTGGGAGATCTTTTCCACCTTTTTGCCCATACGTTCGCCGTATTTTCCCGCAAAATGGTTGATCAATAAGGGGATATCACCTTTTCGCTCCCGTAGAGGGGGATTAATGATGGGAAATACATTCAAGCGGTAAAAAAGGTCTTCGCGAAATGTACCTTTTTCTACCATTTCCTCGAGATTCCGATTGGTCGCCGCTATGATTCGCACGTCTACCTTAAGGGTCTTTGTACCTCCGAGCCTTTCAAATTCTCCCTCCTGTAATACGCGCAGCAGTTTTGCCTGTAGATCCAGTGGCAACTCCCCTACTTCATCCAGAAAAAGAGTTCCTCCGTCCGCCAGCTCAAAACGGCCTTTTTTCTGATTGATAGCGCCGGTAAATGCCCCTTTTTCATGACCGAATAGTTCACTCTCGATCAGGTTTTCGGGTAATGCGGCACAATTGATCTTGACAAAGGGGTCTTCATCCCGGTCACTTAAAGAATAGATCGCACGGGCCAGCAGTTCCTTGCCAGTGCCGGTCTCCCCCAGAATAAGTACCGTCGCATTCGAACCGGCCACCTGACCTATCTGCCCCAGGATCTTTCGATAATTGGGATCCTTGGTAATGATATTGTTGAAGTTATATTTGGCAGCCAACTCCGATTTTAATAAAATGTTCTCATCTTTTAACCTAAGGGACAGGTCCTCAATCTCAGCCTGTTTATGACGCAGTTCACTGGCCAGTTCTTTCCAGACTGAAATATTTCGAACGATCATGCAGCGAAAGTCAGTGCCCTCAAATTGAGCCGGACTCAGATTGACTTCAACGGGAATCGCTTCTCCGGTCTTGGTATAAAATATGCTTTCAAAGCTAGCCTTCCCCTCCGAGTTCATGATGCTTTCCAGATCGATGTCCGGGCAAACTTTCTTGAAATCTTTTCCCTTAAGCTCTCCTTTCTTATACCCCAGCGTCTTCCTGACTGCCTCATTCTTGTAGCGGATCTTAATATCCTCGTCGATCCAAAAGATCAGATCCTGCGCGGAGTCAAGTGCATTCTGGGAAAGAAACAGTTGAACATCCCGTCTCTTCTTGCTGCTCCGATCTATAATATAAATGCAACCAAACTCCTGTTCCTCGAAATGAATATAGTTCAGGGAAGTGATCACGGGAAAAATAGTGCCGTCGCTTCTGTATAGTAGTGCTTCTATTTCGATATTCTCTTCATCTTTAACGATCTCCCACCAATTTTTCCGCGTAAGTGCATCATCCGGATCAGAGAAGACATCAAAGAAATTCAATGGTTCCAGTTCGGACTTATCAAATCCCGTCTTTTGATAAAACGCCCGATTCGCATAAAAAATATCCCCACCTTTATCCGTCCAGAGTATGAGTTCTTTCGTGTTATCAATGGAAAATTGGCTTAACCGCAGTTGACGATTGGCTTCATTTAAATGGCTGATATCCTTGCTGAATGAACATAGATATTCTTCACCTTCCAGAACGATATAACTGAGAGAAGCTAATACGGGAACCTTATCACCTGTTTTGGTCAGGAGATCAAACTGTCCCTCCTTATTCTTTACGCTACGGAGTTCATCCCAAAGACGTGCTCTGGTTTCCAGAGAATAATTATCTGCAATATCAATGGCATTAAGTTTCATCAATTCAGATCTGGTATATCCGAGCCGATCACATACCGCCTGATTGATGTAGGAAAAAGTACCGTCTTCTTTTACCCAAAAGATCAGATCACTTACATTCTCCAGGGTGTACTTGGTGAGATATTTATCAAATGATATATCACGGGTACCTCCTTTAAAAGTCTTCTGTAAAGCACCGATCACTTTTAGCGTGTAATCATTGGAACGCACGGCTTTCCCCGTGATCAGTAAATGATCAAAATCGCCGCTTATCGTATTGTAGATCAATTCCAGCTCAAAAGGAGCTCCGGTGATAACTGTATTTCGGACGGAGTCTTCCAAACGGGCAAGGTCTTTAGCGGAGATGTGATCACCAAATAATTGCCCCATACTATCCTGATCGAAATCGGAATCTTCACAATTCAGCCCGAGAAAAGTACAGCCGCTACCGATCAGATGCAGCCGCTGGGTACTTAAGTCCAACTCCCAGACACACAGATTACCGGATTCCGTAGCTACATCCAGCAGGTCAGGAAAACGACGGGAACTCAACAGAAAATCCACGACGATGAGCGCCAACTGCTGCTCCCCCAATAGAAAAGAGCGGGTTTTAGTCCGAACAGGTATCAGCTGATCATCAGACGTCATAAATTCCGTCTCCTCATCTATCGCAGCATCTGAGTTCAAAGATTTCCAGCGATTCTTCCAGTTAAGAAGCGTTAGGTGTGGATTAACGGCAAATAAAAGAGTTTGTGTGATGGATCCGCCTTCATAGTGGAGCTGCCGCAGCAGGTAAGTATTGGCCAGTTTGATCGCCCCCTGTTCATCTACCAATAAAATGCCGTCAGAAAGTGCCTCAAAAGCCTCCTGCAGTAACTTTAGGGTAGGATCAAATACCGGATATGCTGGCGTCATATCACACAAGTTATTGAATACGAATCAATTTAGATGTAAATATGAAAAATGAACAAGGAGGCTCTAAGACAAAGCTAATCTTTTTTTGCTGAATATGTTCAACAATTCCCAAAGCATACGGTTGGGGATGCTACATAATTGGCAAGAATGAACGAACACGGATATTTTCCGGAATGTTCATAGAAAAAAACGACCGTTATGAATAGTGAAAATCAGAATTTTTCGAACATTCTGTTGATCTCTTTACTGAGTCTGATCTTTCCCATTATGCACGCAGCCCAGTCTGCCAGTGAGCGTGTATACAGTGACCAGGCCTTCGATCCGGTACGGGTGGAAGCATGGTATAGCGATCCCTTCATTTGGGGAGCATTTATCCTGACTGCTATTGGGGGATATTTTTGGTGGAAGCGAAGAAGGTAAGCTATAAATTTAAGTTCAAATAGAAGTACCTGAGCTGAAATGCATTCCGCTCTTTTTATTGTTTTTCTGCCTGCTGCTATTAATAAACCTGTACATCACCTTGGTTTTCCTCTTTTTCTTAAGCACAGGAATCTTCTCAGTTAACTTTTTATAGATTGAATTTTTCTTCCTCATTAGAAATCTCCTTTGGGTGGTTCAGATCTGGGCACTTTTGTTTTTCTAAACACGCTGAGCTTTATCGCGCACAAACTGTTGATAACCGGCTACAAAATCTTTCGGCTGCATGGGTGCATCGACAGGTTCTTCCGAAGCACTTAGATCAGGATTTGCTGTCTCCTCTCTCCCACTCTGCATTTTTTGAATAATCCGCATTAAATTCAATCCCATATTTACAATGCCCATCCAGTCAAATCCTCCGGTACTACTTCCTGAGCTTACTTTTTCTTGAACAGATTCACTCACAGCAGCACCATCTCCGGCGACGTGATCTTTGTTACGTGACAAAAAATATTTTACGATAAAGGCGCCGATCACGCCGATCCCAAGCGGCAGAAATACCTTTTTCAGAAGGACGGAATTGACGTCGTGACGTACTACTTTCATTTGCCGCCCAAACTCAAGTCTGGTTGCCCTCCGCTTCTGAGCCAGCTCCCGTTTGGCCTGTCTCAGTTCATCCAAGCTCCGAATCTTCTTCTTCATCAAAAAGGAATTGAATTACAACTTCGACAATATTGTCGGTGATGAGCCGCTTTCTAAACAGGTATACCATCAATAGGATAAGCAGATATATTCCCGCAACCGCCAGGAACCCCAGTGCGGTAGAAT
>JAGQXH010000348.1 GCA_020436695.1 Lewinella sp.
TATAGCGGACTGCTGGGGGAAGATGGTATTCTAAGGGGGAATCTGTTCATCAAAGGTTTCGGCGATCCGACGCTGGGGTCCGATCAAATGGAAGAGGCCGATGATCTACCGACCGTACTTTCCAAGCTGCGGCTTTCCGTACAGCAGAAAGGCATCAGGCGTATTGAAGGACATATTGTGGGTGATCCGTCCTGGTTGGGAACAACTGTAAATGGGAGCGGATGGCCCTGGGGAGATCTGGGTAATTATTATGCCGCCGGTGCCTGGGGGCTCAACATTCACGAGAATCTTTATTATCTGCGCTTCCAGCAACGGTCACGCATCGGAGACCGGCCACCCATCGTGGAAGTAGAACCGAAAATTCCCGGACTGGTCTTTCAAAATGAGCTCAGTTCCGCCTCGTCGGGTAGTGGCGATAACGCTTACATATACGGAGCACCCCGCACCTACGAACGCATCGTCCGCGGGACGATCCCGGTTGGGAGCCGCGTGTTTTCAATCAAGGGATCGATCCCTGATCCTCCGCTTTTTGCCGCGCAGCAATTGCAGGATCAGCTGCTTTCGGTGGGTATTGTCACCGCTCAGAAAGCACTCAATCTATGGGATCTTCCGATCCAGGAGCACCGGCAGGATGAACGCAAGTTGTTATTTACCTACTATTCTCCTCCACTATCGGCAATCGTGGAGCGAGCTAATCTGGAAAGCGTAAACCTCTATTGTGAAGCCATTATCCGGGCCTTGGGGCAGTTGAAAAAGGAAGACGGTATCCCGGATGCCGGTGTTGAAGTGGCGGAGGATTTCTGGAAAGCAAGAGGGTTGTCGCTGAATGGATGCTACTTCCAGGATGGTAGCGGCTTGGCCCGTACCAATTCGGCGACCAGTCGTTTTTTTGCAGAGATGTTGGTGAAGACTGCCGGGGACGAACGCATATTCAATACCATCTATGCCTCCCTGCCGATTGCCGGTCAAACGGGGGGAATGCGGTATGCTCTCCGGGGTACGGCAGCGGCAGGAAAAGTGAGGGCAAAGACGGGAACTTTAATGCGGGTGCGCTCGTTAGCAGGCTATATTGAAGCCCGCAGTGGGCGCCGACTGGCATTTTGTATCATTGCGAACAACTTCAGCGGGAGTGGAGGGGCCATTCGGAAGAAAATGGAGGCCCTGCTCTTGAAGATCTGGGAGAACAACTAATTTGGCACCAGGTTCAAGGCGTCACCAAACACCTAATACCGGAAACCCAGTACCCAATTGTTATGTTTTTCTTAACCAAAATTAAGGCCGCGTTAAGCTCCTTGTCCAATTAGGGCCTAAACTGTAACTTTACGCCCAACACATTTGCCCTATATGAAAATTACTGCTACCCTTACCAAGCTATTGTTCTTTTCCTGCCTACTGCTGATGGCGGCCTGTCAGGATCATGACAATGGAAAAACGACGGTTTCCGGAGATAACCGAGCGAACATCGATCCATCTGAAGAGCAAAAGTTGCGCACGACCGAAGGACTAAGAGAAGATTACGTAAATGAAAACCGGGTGATCTGGCAAAAGCCGGATCTGGTGATCGATCTAATGGGAGAACTTGAAACCAAGACAGTGGCGGATATCGGAGCCGGCTCAGGCTTTTTCTCCACTCGTCTGGCCCGCCGGGCGAAAAAAGTAATTGCGATCGATATCGATCCTCAGGTGGTGGCCGACTTAGACAGTATCCGCCAAATGGAACTGCCCGAGAGTGTACAGGACCGCCTGGAGCCAAGATTGACCGATCCCAGCAGTGCCAACCTGAAACCGGGAGAAGCCGATGTGGTACTGATCGTCAACACCATCATCTATATTCCAGATCGGATCAATTACCTGCGAAAATTATTGGAAGGTGTAGCGAAAGGAGGAAAGGTGATCATCATCGATTTCAAGAAGAAACGGACCCCGGTAGGCCCACCGAATCAGATACGGGTTCCCAGCTATCAGATCGAAGAAGATTTTTACCAGGCCGGTTATACCAATATTGTAGTGAATGATACGGCGCTGGATTTTCAGTATATAGTGATCGCTGAAAAGGCCTAAATCAGGTACTGGGTTCTCGGTATCAAGTGCTCGATAGCGTCCTGATAACGAGAACCCGGTACCCAGTACTTAATTCAGAATTTCCTTATAGCGGGCCGGATCGTTGATAACGGTAACGGCTTCGCGGATCTCTTCATCATTTCTCAGTCCCATCTCTACCATGCCGCGCTGATAGTAATAACGACCGGCAATCTCCTTCTCAATCAGATCGATGATCTCTTTGCGGTGAGTTTGAAGCTCATCCTGTTTGGCACTTTCAATTTCTTTCTGGATGTTGCTGATATTATCGGCCAGTTCAAAACCGTCGGAAGAACTTTTCTCCAGCAGCTCCGTCAGCATGCGTTCGGTTTCTGATTCGTACTCGAAATTGCGGTTTTTGAGGAAGGCCAGGAAGCCGTCAAAATTCTCAAAATGGAAGTCGGCCACAGAAGCGATTGATTCGGTCTTCGCGCAAAACTCCGTCACATAATCAAAGATCAGATTTTCTTCGATCAGGCTCTTGAGAATACCTTCTTCGGTAGGTTTGCGGATGTATACATCAGGAGAAATGCCGCCGCCGTCCAGTACCTTGCGACCATTGCGGGTTTTGAAAACAGCGCGTTTTTCATCCGGAATATGGACGGGCTCTCCATCTTTATACTCTACACTCTGAATACAGCGCTGGCTGGGGATGTAGTACTTGGCGGTAGTCATTTTTACTTTGGCATTGTAGCCCAGGTCGCGGGTGTTTTGCACCAGCCCTTTTCCGTATGAGCGCTGGCCCAGTAAGACGCCACGATCGTAGTCCTGGATCACTCCACTGACGATCTCAGAAGCCGAAGCGGAATTTTTATTGATCAAAACCACCAATGGTAGATCCGTATCGATGGGAGAATTCAGTGTTTTGAAGCTGCGATCCCAATCCTTTACCTTTCCCTTGGTGGAGACTACCAGTTCATTGCGCGGGATAAAGACATTGGATACATTCACGGCTTCCGACAGCAGACCACCGCCATTACCGCGCAGATCCAGGATCACCCCTTTCATATTCGGGTTTTCTGATCTAAGGGCCTGTATGGCATCGCCTACATTCTGGCCGGCCTGACGAGTAAAGGTCGTGAGCGCAACGTACCCTACATCACCGCTTACCATGCCGGAATAAGGCACATTTGGTACGTTTACTTCCCCGCGTACCAGCCGTATTTTGATCGGGGTCTTTTCACCGGGGCGATCAATCGTAAGTACTACAGCTGAGCCGGGGTATCCACGCAGGATCTCATTTACTTCATCCGTCGTACGGCCAACGGCACTTTTATTATCGATGGCCACGATCTTATCACCCACTTTCAGTCCGGCTTCATCGGCGGGTTGGTCCTGATACAGTTCCGTAATAGTGACATAGTCGCCAATCTGCTTACTTACCGCACCGATGCCGTGATAACGACCTTCTGTGAGGAAGCGGTATCCCTCGATATCCGACTCAGAAATATAATTGGTAAATGGATCGAGCGATTCCATCATGGCATCAATCCCGGTGCGCATGAGTTTGCCGGGATCGAGATCATCTACATAATAGGTATTGACCTCTTTATAAAGAGCGGTGAAGATCTCGATGTTTTTCAGTATTTCGAACTGTCTACTGGATGGGGCGTGTACCGTGTTTGCTACGGATCCCAATAGTAAAACGATAAAACCGCCGATTTGCCAAAAACGCTTCATGCTGATTCTGATTTGATTTTAATAAGTAGTTTGACGGAAATAAATGAAACAGCTTTAGAAAAAGTTGTTTCATTTATTTTTCTCCGTCTCTGAAACTATTACACTAGAGGGAATTTAATGTGGAAAACCTTCTAATCTACAAACGTGAACATGGATGATATGTATTGCAAATTACGTCTTTGTATTTAAAAAGCTCGCTTTAATATACGACACTACCCCGATTTTGTTCTCAATTTGACGGACATATTACCCTTATGGCCGGGCATCTGTTCTAATCCATTAAAAATTGCCGTACACTATCGAGTAGTACCTTCGGTTTTTCAGCGTGTACCCAATGGCCGACACCGGAAATAGTTTCCAGTTTTGCCTGTGGGAACAAGACTCTGATCTGAGGCCAGTCTGCATCCTGAATGTAGTCAGAACGGCTACCTCGGATGAATAAAGCCGGCCCTTCGAAAGGTGAGCCTTCTACAGCCGACAGGATATTGGGATAATCCTCATGCAGAACGGGTAGGTTCATTTTCCATTCGTAACTGCCATCCCTGGTCCGGTGTAAGTTTTTCAACAGGAATAACCGAATACCCGGATCGCTGATCGATCTTCCTAATTGTTCTTCAGCATCACTACGACTTTCAATAGCCGAAAGATCCAGCGAAAGCATGGCCTCAAATATCGTCTCGTGCCCGCCTGCATAGGCTTTAGGAGAGATATCCACTACCACGAGCCGGTCCAGCATATCCGGATGTTCGAAAGCAAACTGCATTGCCGTCTTTCCTCCCATGGAGTGCCCGATCAGATGTGTTTCGTAGATCCATTGATCTTCCATGAAGGCCCGCAGATCTTCCGCCGCGAGGGGGAAGCTCATCTCTTCCGTATGAGGGGAACGTCCGTGATTGCGCTGATCAATAATATAGACCGTAAAATCTTCGGCAAGTTGCTTGGCGAGAGTTTGCCAGTTGTCCAGGCTGCCGAATAAACCGTGCAAAATGATGACCGGCGGCCCCTGGCCGAATGATTTGTAGTTTAACGTCATGTATTGGATGTTTGGATTTATGGATGTTGGGATATTGGGATATTGGGAACATGCTATTTTTTTGATCCGGATGCCCCAACATTCAAAAGTCCTTTCATCCAAACCTCCTAGTCATCTATCGCCTGACTAACTAACAAGCGAAACTTCCATCCGGTTGGATCATTTACCGGACCCTGTGTTTGTTTCATAATGATCCCGATCAGGTCTTCCTCCGGGTCGGCAAAATATTGCGTATTGAAGTAGCCTCCCCATTCGAAAGTGCCGGCACTGCCGCTTCCTCCCCTATCCTGTCCTTTATCGGTGATCACGCCGAAGGCCAGTCCGTAGTATCGGTTGCCATCTCCGAAAAGGTCTCCGGTCTGATTTCCCATCATGGACTGGATGGTCGTGCGACTGAGAATGCGCGTACCGTTCAGCTCACCGTTATTTAGGTACATCTGCAGAAAGGTGGCGTAGTCTTTGGCCGTACTGCTGAGGCCGGCACCCCCCGAAAAAAAACGTTTGGCGCCCTTGATTGGATAGTCCGGATCATAAAAAGTAACCGGATAAGGACTCCATTGATCTTCTTTCCATTCCTGAACGGCTACCAGCCTACCTGCTTTTTCCTGTGGGAGATAAAAGCGGGTATCATTCATTCCGAGAGGATCAAAAAGATGAGTGCGCAGATATTCATCGAAAGGCATGCCCGATACCACTTCGATAAAATAGCCCAGTACATCCAGTCCCTCGCTGTAAGTGAAGGCCTCGCCCGGCTGGTGATGTAATGGCAGGGTAGCCAGTTTTTTTACGCTCTCGCCAATGCTGATGTTTTCGGTCGTGAACAGATCGGTTACCCCCGCTTTTTCATAAAGCATCCTAAATCGTTCGTCACCATCGATCACCCCGTACCCCAGGCCGGAAGTATGTGTTAGTAAATGACGAATAGTAAGGGGCCTTTTGACGGGCTCGCTGGTATAAGTAGTATCCCTATACCGGAAGCTAGTGAGCACTTCCATGTCCTTAAACTCGGGAATGAACTTGGAAATGGGATCATCCAGCTGGAATTTTCCTTCCTCCCACAGCATCATCACTGCGGTGGAAGTGATCGCCTTTGATTGAGATGCGATCCGGAAAATATCATCCTTTTTCATAGGCCGGCCTGCAGCGTTCGCCTGGCCGTAAGCCTGATGGAAAACGATTTTACCCTTGCGTGCTACCAGGGCAACTATACCGGGCACCTGATCCTCCGCGATGGCTGCTTTACACATGGCATCGATCCGGTTCAACCGTTCGCTGGACATGCCTACACTTTCCGGGCTGGCCTCAGTAAATAAGGGGGATTTTTGAATGGATCTCGTCTGTGCGTTCAGGTTGATGACGCTGAGCAATAAGATAAATGTTAGCAGGTTTTTCATCGTTGTTGTTGATTAAAGAAAGACTATTGCTACATTTCTGCTGCCTTAAAATAAGGGTTGTAGATCAAACCGATGATGTTGTCCCACGGATCAATGACCGTAGCCACCATTACCCCCTCACCGACATCCTCTGGAAGTTCGTTGGGTTGAGCGCCCAAGCTAAGCAATCGTTCGTATTCTACAGTGATGTCTTGTACTCCCCAGTAGGTGAGCACATTCTTTCCCTTGGCTTCCGGAGAATCTGCTTCCGGAAGTAAACCCAGTTCATAACCGGCAATATTGAACCCTACATAAAAGGGTTCATCAAAGTAAGGCTCAATACCAAAAGCTTTGGTGTACCACTGCCTGGACGCCGTTAGATCGGATACTTTGTAAATGGTGGTACGCAGACCGAGGAAGGTTGAAGGCATGCTATTGGGTTTTTTCCGTAATATAGCGGTATTGAACCAGCAATTTTCGATTTAAAAAGAGATATACGAAAAAAGGTCTTTGACGCAAAATCATCAACATCTTATTGCACTGGCAGCCATGTCTGCAATGCATGACCAAAAAACATAAAAGTGGCAGGCTTATTATCACCAGTTATTGGGAGCGGTTGCTGTGTACCCTTATCAAATTATTATCATCTACATCGATCATCAACTATCTATTATCAATCATGACTTAAGCCGGCACCGCAGCACCCACCAACTCCTTATTCACAAAATACATATCAATCAGGCCCTTGTTTTTGGCTTCCACTTTACCGCGGTATTCGCAGTCGAATTTATACTTCACCAGACGGTAAGTCGTTTCCGATATATTTACCTTACCGGCAGCGCTGTTGGCTTCTACCCGTGCGGCGGTATTTACGGTATCTCCCCAGATGTCGTAGGCGAATTTTTTCACACCTACCACACCAGCTACCACCGGTCCGGTATGAATACCGATACGGGCCTCAAAATAAGGCTTGCTGATCCGCATACGCTCTTCGCGCTGCTCATCCAGGAACTGTTGCATTTGTAGGGCAGCCTTGACGATATTGTTCGGCAGGGCCCGCTGACCGCTTAATCCGCTGGCGCACATATAAGCATCGCCGATGGTTTTGATCTTTTCGATATCGGCATACTGGCTGATGATAAAGTCGAAACCTTTGAAGCACTTGTCCAGTTCTTCCACCAATTCTTCCGGACGCATCAGCTCGGAAATATTGGTGAAGTTGATGAAGTCGGAAAACAGCACAGTTACCTGATCGAATTTCTGTGCCTTGGCTTTACCCTTTTCCTTTAGCTCGCTGGCAATGGGGGCAGGCAGAATATTGAGCAACAATTCATCGGAGCGCTGGCGTTCCTGCTCGATCACTTTATTTTTATCTTCCAGCACGCGGTTGGCTTTGCGCTTGGAGCGGTAACGGCTGTAAAACAACAAGGTCAGCAGCAAACCGATGGCTACCAAACCGATACTGAGATAGAGCAGGTTCCGTTGCTGAGCGGCCAGTAGTTCGGTTTCCATCAGGGCATTTTCCTGCTCCATCAGGGCATTTTCCTGTTCCCGGATCTTTAGCTGTTGTTTGGCCGCTTCTTCACTAAGGGCGTCTACTTCTCTGGCCCGTTCTTTTGCTTTTTCTTCCGCAATTTGCTTTTGCTCTGCAATCGAAACCAGTTCTTCTTCCTTGGCTGAGATCTGTTCTTCGGCGTATTTATTGGCTTGTAGCAGCTCTGATTGGCGTTGTACCAGCGTCGTTTTTTCCTGATTCAGCTGCTCTCTTTCCGAACGAAGGTTCTTCACCGTAAAATCCAGGTGATCCCTTTCTTTCTGCAGGTCGAGCTTTTCCTGATTGATTTGCCGGGCCAGTTTTTCCTTTTCCGCTTCCAATTCGCTGATACTGGTACCATTCTTACTGAAATACTCGAAAGCTTCATCGACGATATCGTAGGCCCGTCGATAGTTGTTATCCCGGGTAGCGATCTTACTGCGTTTTTCCACACTGCGAATGATGAGGTCGGAATCCCTGGCTTTCATCGCGGCCTGGGTTGTATTGCGATACCAGATATCGGCATTGCGATTGTCGCGAAGTTTTTCGTAAGCCTGGGCGGTGATGTACGCCGTTTGCACCAGCATACGGGTGTTTTTCTGCTCGCTGGCCAGCTGGTAAGCCGTACGACCGTAGTCTTTGGCTTCCTTGGCCCGGCGTGAATCACCGGTGGCCAGAATAGCTTCGGCCAGTTGATAATTCAGCACCATTTTATCATCCGTGCTGGTGGCTTCCTGTAGTTGCTTTTGCAACGTTTCGATCTTATCCTGGGCAAATGAAACACCAATACTAAACAAGACAAGAAATAGCGTGATCGTGCTTTTCATTGGAAATTGTAGTAGTTAGTCGTAAGTCCATCAGTCGGTTGGTCGTAAGTCAGTGCTGTGAATTTTTGCTCTCACTATGGACTTATGACTGATCGACTTACGACCTGAAAAATTGAACTTCTGGGTTTAGTCTGATGGTAAAGTAACGCTGTAACCGGGGATTTTTATATTACATAACTCCAAAATAGGTCATAAGTTACACTTGGAAGCCGTCTAAACTTTTTCACAACGGACAAAAAATCTGCATTTTGCGGCTCCTTAGTAGTTTGACGGAAATAA
>JAGQXH010000349.1 GCA_020436695.1 Lewinella sp.
CTGCCGACTACCTCACCGATCGGAAGTCTATCGAAGTGCCGAAAGTAAGACGCGAGGGCAACGGACATAGCCTGGTGCTGAAAGGGGCCACCGGACATAATCTTAAGACGGTAACGGCTGAATTTCCACTGGGAACTTTCATTTGTGTAACCGGGGTTTCCGGTAGCGGCAAGTCCAGTCTGATCAACGAAACCCTTTACCCCATTCTGCGTCAACATTTCTATAAGAGCGTCAAGAAACCGCTGGATTACAAGTCGATCAAAGGACTGGAGCACATCGATAAGGTGATCGAGATCGATCAGTCGCCGATCGGGCGAACGCCACGTTCCAACCCGGCTACCTATACCGGCGTATTTACGGATATTCGCAAGTTGTTTTCCGATCTGCCCGAGGCCCGCATCCGGGGCTATAAGCCCGGCCGCTTCTCCTTTAATGTGAAAGGCGGACGTTGTGAGGTTTGTCAGGGTTCCGGTATGCGAACCATCGAAATGAACTTCCTGCCGGACGTATACGTGGAATGTGAGAATTGCCTGGGTCGTCGTTATAACCGGGAGACGCTGGAAGTATTGTACAAAGGTAAGTCCATCAGTGATGTACTGGACATGCCGGTGAGCGAAGCTGTAGGCTTTTTCGAGAACTTCCCTAAAATATACCGCAAACTCAAGACGCTTAATAGCGTGGGACTGGGATACATTACACTGGGGCAACAGGCGACTACACTGTCGGGAGGTGAGGCTCAGCGGGTGAAACTATCGGAGGAACTTTCTAAAAGAGATACCGGTAATACCTTCTATATTTTGGATGAACCTACTACCGGATTGCACTTTGAAGATATCCGCCATTTGTTGAATGTACTGAACAAACTGGTGGAAAAAGGTAATACTGTAGTAGTCATCGAACATAACCTTGACGTGATCAAAGTAGCGGATTACATCATCGATATCGGCCCGGAAGGCGGACAAAGAGGGGGCCAGATAGTAGCTAAAGGAACACCTGAAGATATTGCCAAAGTCAAGAAAAGCTACACCGGAGCCTTTCTGAAGTCGGAGTTACTTGGAAAATAGACGAACATTTTTCCCCAAATAGGAGTATCTTATGCGGGCAACAAACCTACTTCAACAACCCTAACCCTTATGAGGAAATGGATTAATCGCAGCTTTCGCTGGTATTATCAGCAGCGGTATCGTCGGATACAGCGGTTTAATCGTCATCCCCATGAAACCCAAAGAGAGCTGTGGAAACAGCTGATAGAAGCAGGGCGACATACAGAATGGGGAATGATCTATGACTATCGGAGCCTGCGCCAACCGGAAGACTACGCAAAACAGGTACCGCTACAGAACTACGAGGAGTTGAAGCCCTACATCGAACGTATGATGTTGGGGGAAAAAGACGTTCTCTGGAACGGTACGATCAAATGGTTCTCCAAATCCTCCGGTACTACCAGTAGTAAGAGTAAGTACATACCGGTTTCCCGTCAGAACCTTTACCAGTGCCATATCCGGGGCACCTGGGATACCATGACGCTGTTGTACCACAACCGACCGGATGCCCGCCAGTTTGAATGCAAAAGCATGATAATGGGCGGAAGTCTGGCGTCTTATCACCCGTATCCAAAAACGATGGTTGGCGATGTGTCGGCCATTATGATCCACAATATGCCTTTTGTCGGGCGGCCGTTCTTTTCGCCTGATCTTGAAACAGCACTATTGTCCGACTGGGAGGTCAAACTGGAAAAACTGGCCCGGGCCGGAGCTGCCGAGCCTAATATTGTTTCGATCGGCGGCGTACCCACCTGGACGGTGGTGCTCATGCGGCGCATTCTGGAAATCACCGGCAAGGATAATATGCTGGAGGTGTGGCCCAATTTCCAGGCTTATATTCACGGAGGAGTGAGTTTTCGGCCCTATCGTGATCAGTTCCGGCAATTCTTTCCGAATGATTCCATCAGTTACCAGGAGATCTATAATGCCACGGAAGGCTATTTTGCCGTCCAGGACGATTTTAGCCGCGATGATATGCTCCTGCTGCTGGATAACGGCATCTATTACGAATTCCTTCCCATGGAAGCCTCGGATCAGAAAGAGCCGAAAGCCATCCCGCTCTGGGAAGTACAACCGGGTAAGCAGTACGCGCTGGTGATCAGCACCAATGCCGGTCTGTGGCGTTATACCCCCGGTGATACGGTGATGTTTACATCTACCTACCCCTATCGCATCCGTGTCACGGGGCGTACCAAACACTTTGTAAACGCTTTCGGCGAAGAAGTAGTCGTAGAGAATACCGATAAAGCCCTGGCTGAGACCTGTGAGCTGCTTAATGCTACGGTGACGGATTACACCGTGGCTCCCGTTTATTTCAAAGGCAACGGCCGGGGCAGCCACGAATGGTTGATCGAATTCTCACATCCACCGGCCGACCTCAATGCCTTCAGCCAACTGTTGGACGCCAATCTGCAAAAGATCAATTCCGACTACGAAGCTAAACGCCATAAGGATATTGCTTTGGAATGCCTGCAGATCAAGGTGCTACCAAAGGGGACTTTCCATAATTGGCTGCGCTCCAAGGGGAAGATCGGCGGTCAGCATAAGGTGCCGCGCCTGGCCAATCACCGGGAGCATGTGGAGGAGATATTGGAGTTTTTGGGGGAGTGATTTTTTAAGGGCGGTACTTTGAGGAAAGTACTGAATTTGAATCGGTTCTAATCCACAACAAAGTGCGAATATTTCCAGTACTGATTATTGGCCTGTTTGTAGCCCTTCCACAACATATGAAGGGTCAGGATGATTATGAAATGATCATCTGTCCATCAAGTTCTTTGTTTCAATCAGATACTTATGTCAATGATCTCTGTACGGTATCCTATAATTTCATTCTAGGCATGTATAGCGGAGATTTGGATGCTGCATTGACCTGGAGTGATCCCGAATGCTTTCTTGACAACTCTCTGGAGGATTATGATCAGTCGGTGATAAGTACCTTGTCGCTGCTTGAGAAAAAAGAATTACTGCAACTTTTGGGAGGAGTTACAAAATCTTTGCTCGAAGGTAAGCGGTCTTATACAGGCAGTCCAAAAAACTATTTCGATAGGAATCTCTGACCAGCGATTTCGAACCTCATTTTAAGCATTGTCCTTAGTTGGGTGCTAATAGAAAATATTTTCCAAAAAGAACTTTTTAATGGATTTTTTTTGACATTTTTTTTATTTTAAAGCTTTTAATAGAAAATATTTTCCATGTTCGAACCGGGGGCTTTACCGGAAATCATATTTGGTTCTCCGGACAGTGCAATAAGCAGGCAGATTAGAAAACTTAGAGAAGAGCGGTTAATTAGAAAGATAGCTCCACGATTATACACTTCTAACCTTAAGGACGATCCCGCAGAGATCATTCGAAGGAATCTATTCTACATTTTGGGAAAACTATATCCCGGATCGTTATTAAGTCATCGCAGTGCGTTAGAAAATAGACCAACCAACAAAGGTAATATCTATCTGACTTATACCTACACCAAAAACATTCAGTTGCCGGGTGTTGTACTTAAGTTTCAAAAGGGGCCAGATCCAATTGATGGCGATAGAATTCTTAACGGGGAACTTTATTTGCCTTCAGTGGAGAGAGGGATCTTAGAAAATTTGCAGGCCAGCCGTAAGGGTTCAGATGGAGAACTGCGGATTGTGGATCGGAGTATATTGGAAAAACGCCTGATCGATATTTTTCGTGCTGATGGAGAAGCTGGTTTGAACGCATTTAGAGATCGTGCAAGAAAAATTGCATCCATTCTAAAAATGGACAATGAGTTTGAGCAACTCAATCAAATGATCGGTGCTCTTCTATCTACAAAACCGATAGATCTATTGCATTCCCCAGCGGCCGTCGCGGAAGCACTAGGAGCACCATATGATGCTCACCGGATGGAATTGATCTGGGAGCTATTTGCTGCATTGAATGAACAGACTTTTTCCTCAAGGTCGGAGACCACTGCTACCTCCGAAGCTTACGTCAATTTCTCTTTTTTTGAAGCCTATTTTTCAAATTACATAGAAGGAACGGAATTTGAAGTGGAAGAAGCCCGGGAGATCATTTTTGAAGGTATTTTTATAGAGAATCGAAGCGGGGATACTCATGATATCAAAGGAACGTATGAAATTGTGGGTAATCGCTTTGAAATGCGCAGAACGCCCACTTCTTTTGAACAACTTCTGGAGCTATTACGAGCCAGGCATAGCGTAATTATGCGTGGTCGACCGGATAAAAATCCGGGAAGTTTTAAGACCAGGGCCAATCGTGCCGGCAACACCACTTTTGTCGAACCTGCTCTTGTGAGAGGTACTTTAATGCAAGCTTTTGAGCCCTATCAGGCGCTAAAACACCCTTTGGCCAAAGCCATATTTATGATGTTCCTTATTAGCGAAGTACATCCATTTGAAGATGGTAACGGACGAATTGCACGAGTTATGATGAACTCAGAACTTGTGAAGGAGGAACTACAGAAGATCATAATACCTACTGTTTATCGTGAAGATTACCTGTTGGCGCTTCGTAAACTGAGCCGAAAAAAAGATCCTGGTGCTTATATTCGCATGCTGGATCGGGCACAGGATTTTTCAGCCAGCGTAAACATGGAAAGCTTCCCTGAGATGCTGGAATATTTTCAACGAAGCGAGGCTTTCCTAGATCAGCAGGAGGGAAAATTAAAGTGGTGACCGTTTATTATCTTTCTTCATTTTGTTCTAAGCGTTAGGAACTTCCCCAATAAACCCCTTATATTGACAACCGAATCGAATCTTATTTGTAGTATATAACATCCACAAGAATTCCCTACCCCGTTAAGGACGATTAAGTAAGTCAGGTTTACAGTTGTCAGTCATTATATTGAGACAAGTCGAAATTGCCGGGAGCGAAGCCTAGATTTTCTGTAACCCAGGCTGATTCCGTTCCCTTTAGCACTGGCTCGATTGACTTTTGACTAACGACTGTCGACTGACCACTTAATTTTATATAGCATCACATTTATCTGCATTGGCAATTTACTGCCTGATCACATTTCTTATGCACAGATCATTTTCCTGAATACTGTGTAAATAAAAGGCTGAACGGATTGGAGCAAAGGTGAACGGGCTACCGTGTCTACCAATGGCTACTGTATGTCTGTGGCAAAAGTATAGTCAGCGGCCGGCCCTGAAATATATGATTACGAACACCATTGCGATAAATTCGACTTTAAACATGAAGTATTATTTTTTTCTTTTTTGCTTGTTGCTCGGTCCGGTTATTGCCTATAATCAATCCTATGCGATTAGCGGAACGGTGCAAAGCGCTGCCGACGAAAGTACTTTCCCCGGGGCAACCGTGATCCTACTGCATCCGGAAGACTCTTCTACTGTAAAAGGGACGATAACAGATTTTGACGGTACCTTTCTTTTAGGAGAGATCAATAAGGGTAAATACCTGCTCAGGGTACAATATCTGGGCTATGAACCGCTCAACCGGGAGATCACACTTGACCAAAACCTTAATCTGGGGACGCTGGCTATGGTGGAGGCTTCTACCTGGCTGGGCGAAGTCACCATCACGGAAAGCGTAGCGGTAAGCGTGCAAAAAGGAGATACGACGCAGTATAATGCAGCCGCCTTCAAAACGCTGAAAGATGCCAGTGCACAGGGCCTGGTTGAAAAAATGCCGGGCATCAGTATGGTAGATGGGAATTTACAGGCTCAAGGAGAGAATGTAGTACAGATCCTCGTAGATGGCAAAAGGTTTTTCGGCAATGACGTGAAAGCGGCCTTACAGAACCTGCCCGCTGAAGTGATCGAGAGTATACAGATCTACGACAAAGCCAGCGACAAGGCAGAATTCAGTGGCTTTGATGACGGCGAGCGGGAAAAGACCATCAATATCATCACCAAACCCAATCGGCGTAGCGGGCAGTTTGGCCGTACTACGCTGGGTTATGGTTCACGCGGCCGTTATATGGCCGGTACCAGCGTAAACGCGTTCAATGAAGACCGGCGCCTGACCATAACTGCCCTGAGCAATAACATCAATGCCCAGGATTATTCGGCCGACCCCAACAGCCAGGGCGAGAGCAGAACGCAGAACGGGATCATCAACACTAATTCGATAGGACTGAACTTCAGCGATGACTGGGGAGAAAAGATCGAGATCAGCGGTAGCTACCTTTTTCGCCAAAGTAACAATGACGGAGAGACCTCGCTGGTCCGGGATTATCTGCTCGATTCGGATGATGAGCAGATCTACAACGAATTCCGGCAGGATACCCGCAATCATAAAGAGCATCGATTCGATATGCGTTTCGATTATGATATCAACGACCGGAATCGGATCCGCATGCGACCCAATGTCTCTTTCCAATACGACCGGGACAACACTTTTTTTGATGGCCGGACCCGCTTGAATGGCGACCCTCTGAACCAGACCGCCAATACCTATTCGGCTAATAATTCTGACTATGATTTCAATAACTGGCTCTTCTACAGTCATCGATTTTTGAAAAAAGGCAGAAGTTTCACGCTTAGCACCCATGCCGGTTATCATCTGAATGAAGACCGTGCCGATCGCGATGCGGAAAACTATTATTTCGGTGAAGAAGATCGTCAGGAGCTGCTGAATCAATACACGGAACGGGACCGGACCGGTTATCACTGGAATACCAATTTCTCTTTCACTGAGCCCGTAGGTAAAAAGGGACAAATTGAACTGGAATATCAGGTCAGCAATCGCCTCGATGATTCGGACAAGATCACCTATGATGTATTGGAGGAGATCGATTCTCCGGATGTGACCTTTTTGCCGGATACCAGCCTCAGCAATACCTTTAACAGTAAATATCTGTCTCAGGAAGTAGAATTGGGCTATCAGTTGCGCGGAGAAAAACTGCGCCTGCAAGTAGAAGCGCAGTATCAGCACTCTAATCTTAAAAATGATCAGGAATTCCCTTTGCCTTTCGACCTGGAGCGAGATTTTCGGGTGATTAGCCCTACGGTACGTCTGGATTATATATTCTCCAAATCGAAAAAACTGGAAATAGATTACGATACGCGCACCAACGCGCCCTCCATCGGACAGTTACAGAATGTGATCGATGTATCTAACCCACTGCAGCTGCGCACCGGCAATCCCGATCTGGATCAGGCCTTCAGTCATCGTATTCGCACCAGATACCGGAGTAATAATCCGGAAACAGATCAGTCCTTTTTCCTTTTTATGCAGACATCGGTGAATAACAATTATATCACTAATAACACTATCATTGCCGAAGAACCTATCCTCTTGGAGGAAGGGATAATTCTGGAAAAAGGATCGCAACTGACGGCTCCCGTCAACCTGGACGGTTACTGGGATTTTCGATCCTACATCAGCTACGGCAAGCCGGTGGATTTTATCAAATCCAATGTGAATGTCAATGGAGGGATCAACTTCAGCCACCGGCCCGGTATGATCAACAATGAGATTAGTTTTGTGGACAATAGCAATTTCCGGGTAGGCTTCCGGGTGAGCAGCAACATCAGTGAAAAGATCGACTTCAATTTCTCTACCCGCTCGTCTTTCAATATGGTGGAGAACTCTTTACGACCGTCATTGAGCAACAACTACTTCAGTCAATCTACCAGTTTCAGCTACGATTGGATCATAGGAGATGGTATTGTGACCCGCGTGGATCTGAATCACCGACTGAACAATGGTCTGGCGGAAGAATTCGACAACAGTTACCTGTTTGTTAATATGAGCATCGGCACCAAATTTCTCAAGAATGACCTGGGAGAATTGAGCCTGAATGTGTACGACCTGTTTAAACAGAACAACAACATCCAGCGGAATGTGTCGGAATTCTATATTGAAGACCGGCAGTCGAATGTACTGCAGCGTTATTTCATGTTGTCATTCAGCTATAACCTGCGACATTTCAGCCGGGGAACGAGTATGGACGATTATAAGAAGTTGCATCAGTCGAGAGGAGACTAACCACTTGGGGTATCACTCAAGCGCCGCAACGATATCCTCAATAAACTTCATGGCCCCTGATTCTACTTGCTTCGTCAATTCAGGAAGTTCAGTAAAATCAGGAGCCTCTACTAAGATATGATCCACAATGGAAAACCCTTCCATTACCGTTTCCGGGATATGATATTTGTTCCAGTCGCTGCCTTTGAAGATCTCCCAGTATTTTTTCTGTATCTGCCGGTTGTTGCCGGCCAGCCAGATCTCAAATCGCAGGCATTCATGATTAAACACAATCGCGATCTTTAATTTCTGCCGGGCCAGCGACCTGGGAGTAAAAGGGAAATAAGTGATATCCATATAGCCGGGGTGAAAACCGCCGGACAGGAAACCGTCGGGGAATTCATTCAGGAAATGAGTTCTCAATGCCATCATGTATTCCAGCAGCCCACGATAGGCTTTCTGGATATGCCCGATTTCCAGCTGTTTTTTGTAGGCCTGGATGTGGTCATTTAAAGTGTTTCTCATTTACGTGATCTTGTGGGTGATTAGTAGAATGTCTGTTGCTATTGTTGGGTGATTTGAAGTACTTCTCTGGCTCCCCATTACCACTAAAAATTAAGGTACCCGCAGGGGCGGGATGTGGTGGTGTGAGAGGCGCACTCCAGTCAACTACGGCTGGCGCCGTCTACTTGATTATGAGTAGTTTTATCAGTACATTAATTTAAAAAATCAGTTAGGTAACTTGAAATTATTTTCGTTTGCATCATTAGGCTCACGTGCCCCTGTGAGGGGACAATGG
>JAGQXH010000034.1 GCA_020436695.1 Lewinella sp.
GGTAAATGGATTGCTTGGGTGATTGATCTTGCCGCAATCTACGTCCAAAGCCGGTGGATCTGTTAACGTTATCGTATCTGATACCTCACAGCCGAAAAAATCGGTAATAGTAGCAGAATAAGTACCGGCTTTTAGTCCGGTAGCTCCAAACGAGCTTACCCAAAACGGTCGGAAAGTGGAATTGGCTTCATCACTCCATTCCCAAGTGATAGAAGTATTGCTGTTGAACAAGGTTACAAAGGCCCCGGAAGCAGAACCGGCACATACGGGGGACACACCAACAAATTCTACTTCCAGATCACATTCTCTTTCGGAAAGGGTAAGCATGCAATTTTCAACGGCCCCTTCCAGATCCTGTACAATGATGGCGTATTCGCCGGCAGGTAACCCATCGATCCGATAGTCTCCATCAGCGTCCAGCATACCCGTGCCGTTTACCGGCCCGGACCACGTCACGGAGTAGGGGGGAGTGCCGTCTGAGACGGTAATGGTCGCATCACCTACACCACCTACGAAAAAGGGATCGTTCGTGCGACTGCAGTCTATCGTCAGTGCGAAATCGGGATGGTCCGACGGCCTGGCGGTAAGCTCCGGGACGAGTGTAAAATAAAGAATGGCAATTGGCAGCCAATTGAACAGCGAGGGATAAGAGGTCGTCATGTGCGAAATCAGTTCTTGGGATGTTAACGGATCCAGAAAAAGTCGGCAAGTATTGCCATGATGATTGATTGTCTTAGTGGACTCTCCTATAAAAAATGTGATCCAATCCAAAGGCCAAGTTGATCAATAAAATAAGCGATTTCAAGTATAAATTTTACGCTGTATAGAATTTAATGAACAAGAGAGAATTGTAATTATTTGATTTAAAGCTTTTTATTCAAAAAAATATAGATGCTTTATGGTGGAAACGAGCTAGCCGCCGATCATATCTAAAATCAAAAGGCCCCGCTGCATAACACAGCGGAGCGCCTAACTTACTGATACTAATTTATCTTAAACAGAAGATTGTTGACAATAGAAAGAACAGCAACTATAGTGTATAGCGTATAGTGTACATAGGTCTGGTTGCGTACAGTCTGTCTGAGCTTGGATGTATGAGATAATGAGTTATCCTGAATCTCAGGTTGAAGACGATTGAACTACCAAGTTAAATTGGAATTGACTGCGAGAAACTGTTTTGCCGTTCCGTTTTGCAGGGTTAAAATTAGCACTATTGAGGCGGACAGGAAAAAAAAAACGGCAAAATTTTATTTGGATTTCCGTGTTTACAGAGTGTAATTTTTTTGCTTAATTATTGTGATTATCAGGTTTTTATAAATTTTATAATCAATAATTAAAATAATTAATCATATTAAAAACCCTTGATTCACAGTGCACTTGCCATATGTCAAAAAACAAGAAAAATTTATGCTTTCTCTGATAATGTAAGCTTTAAGGTAGTATGTCCGAAACTGCGATCCTGGTCTACCTTAACCCAAAAACCATCTCCCACCTCTGTTGCACGTCCTAATCGGATCTGGGCAGAGATATCTTTGATAGCCCTGGCCCATTCCCTGAAAACATGATATTCCGGCCCCAATCGGGAAAGTGCCTGCATAATCTGCACCACTTCCCGGGTACAGTCGCCGGCTTGTTCACAATTAGCAGTAGTGCCCAGATCAAAGATGAATTCCTGCGTGCGGAAATCACAGCCGTATTGCAGGATATTGATAGCTACCATACCGGATAGCACAAAAGACTCTTCACTGCCGCCGTTACCCTGTATCTTGAAATGATGATCACTTATCTGAGGCAGACCATCATAAAATATAGCCTCCGGCTTTTCGTAACGGCAATTGGAATAATCCTGTTGCCGGGCTGGTTCCTCCGTAACCGATTCACAGGCGGATGAAAAGAGCGTCAACACCAAACCAATCAGATAAAATACCTTTCGATATTCGCCGGATCTATTATTTACCCTTTTTGACAATGTTTCGTACCTGGTTTTCATTACACAAGAAAATTTCCCGTCGAGAAGGTCAGTAATCTTAAGCGTCAAAAATAACACAGTCAGTCATTCGTAAGTTCCGGTTCATTTCACATTAGTGGCCTGCAAAATTACTCCAATTGCTTTATAATGTGCAAGTTGTCTTTGTCATATGTCATTCAGAGAGCGATTTTTGCCGATTTTGGAGCCACCGGTAGGCCTTCATGAAATCAGGTATACCATAACCCAATGCACGGTCCGGTTGGTCAGCCTGACTGGCGCTGGCCTTCAGGGCGGCCACGATCTCCCTGTTGGGTAGTTCCGGAAAAGCCTGCCAGAGACAGGTAACCAGTCCGCAAACGATAGGGGCAGCAAGTGAAGTACCGCTTGCCGCCGATAAGCGATTCCTAAAGGCATTCGGTACCGGTACATGCACACCTGGAGCTGCCAGGTCCGGTTTGATGTAGGCAATGGAGTCAAAGCCAAAAGAGCTAAAATTGGCTCGTTGTCCGTTACTCATCACGGCAGCAACAGCCAGTGCTTTAGGATTATCCGCCGGGACATCAATGTATCTCCAACGGTCGTTACCTTCATTACCCGCACTAACTACAATGATCATTCCCCGGTCGAATGCCAGCCCGGCCGCCCGACTGGCCGGAGAACTCATACCATCCAACTGATCCGGCACATAGTTCATTGACCTATCGGAAAAATGATAGTATCCCAGAGAGGAATTAACTACATCAACACCCAGACTATCGGCATATTCTAGAGCGGCTACCCAATTGTATTCTTCCATTCGGTATTCCCCTCTTACTTCCTCAGTCTTCATACATGCGTATCTGGCTTTGGGTGCGGTACCTACCAGAATTCCAGGCTGGAATGCCGCCATGGTAGACAAAACGGATGTGCCGTGTGTACTCGATTCAAAAACGACCTGGTCTCCATCCGTAAAATCAAATGTGGCGCTGAGTTGACGATATTGATGAAGACTATCAAAAAATGGGATCTTGTCAACATTGGTAAAGCCGCCGTCCAATATGCCGATGTACATATTTTCCCCTCGAAAGCCCATTTGGTGTAGTGAATCGCCATTCAGCATCCGGATATTCTGCGTGGCCCGGCCATATAGACTGGCTTCCATCTGCATACCGGTGCTGTCTATCTTATACTGATAATCCTGCCCCGTGGTTTCACCCAGCAGTGGACTTATGTATTCAATGGTGTCGATAAATGTCGTTTGACGAAGCCCTTCCAACTGCCCGGCATCTATCAAAGCAGCAGCACCGTTCAGCCAGCGGGAGGTATAACGAATGGCAATACCAGCATGGCGTAAACTATCCAGATAGGCATTGGAAACCGGGAGATCCTGTTCGGTAACGGCAATCCCGGACCTTTCCCTCCGCGTAAGAGACCGTTCCGATAAAAAGGCTTCAGGGTGGTCCACCTCGTATATACCGCCGGCCTTATCCAAAAATTGCACCCAGTACCAGGCCGCATTCTCCGATTTTTGACCTTTGATTAAAACGCTATAAAGAATTGTGCAAAATATTAAAAGTAGTTGCTTCATTGATCCTGCATGTTTTAATAACTACTATTCCAGCTTGCTTTGCATCCAGTGCAAGGTAGTTTCCAGTACTTCCTGTCTATTCACTTCATTGTGTAATTCGTGGTACAGTCCGTCCCAAGAACGATAGGTAATATCTCCCTCAAGTCTTTCCGCAAACGCCCGGGCTGCCGGGACAGAAACGATCTGATCACCAGTACCGTGTAGCACCAGCAACGGACAGGGAAAGTTTCCACTATACGTATTGAGATCATCCGCTGCTTTCAACATCGCCATGCCCATGGAGGCCGAAATGCGATCGTGTACCAATGGGTCATTGCGATACTGTTCACCGACTTCGGAAATCGTCGATAAATGATCAGGGTCCAGGCCGGTTGACTGCAAAAAGGCAGGGTAGATGTTTTGCATGAGTTTTCCGGCCGCCACACTGACCGGGTTTGGCTTAAAAGTCAATTGCACCCATGGACTGGAAGCTACAATTCCGGCAAAATCTGACCGCCGGCGCAGACAATAATTTAGAACGAGATTACCGCCCAGACTCTGCCCGAATAAAAAATGCGGCAGTCCGGGGTATCGCGACCGGGTCTCTTCTACCAGATGATCGACTTCATCCAATAGTGATTCATAATTGGGCGCATGACCACGTTTTCCACCACTCTGTCCATGCCCACGATGATCATTGCCAACGACCGCAAAACCGGCCTGATGGTAAAATTCGGCTACCTCATTGTAACGGTTGATGTGTTCGCCCATCCCATGTACAATACTGAGAACGGCGACAGGGGAGGGGTGCAGCCAGACCCGGCCGTATATCGGTACCCCGTCTTTGGTGGTCCAGTTGAAGGTCAATGCTTCCAAAAGATGCGTTTTTGTGAAATGGTACTATTTTTAGGTGTAGATCTCCCTGGAGGACTGGATTATTTTCAAAAGATGTTCCTGCCAAAGATAATGAAATATAGAGCTTAGTTTTCTATTTTAGCTCCAAAGCTTAGTTCAAACTTTAAGTGGCTATAAATATTTTCAGCAAAAAATGAAACACGAACAGATCTTAGTGAATCTGCGCAAGATCATTCGTTCCGTCAATCTGGAAGGCAAGCGCATTGAAAAAGAACACGGCGTAAGTATCCCGCAACTGCTGTGTCTTAATTTTTTGAACAGCCGCCCTAATTTTACGGCGTCACACAAGGATATCAAGGATTTTATTCAGTTGAATGCCAGTACCGTGACCGGTATTGTTTCCCGTCTGGAAATGAAAGGCTTTGTTGCCCGGCTACCAAAAAAAGAAGATCGGAGGGTCGGACTGGTCGTTCTCACCGCCAAAGGCGCCAAATTACTGGCCATTACGCCCGATCCATTACACGAGCAATTGTCGGCCCGCCTCAAACAACTTTCCCCGGAAGAATTGTTGGCACTTCAACACGCGTTCGATAAGATCATCAATTTTCTGGATGTGGAAAACGTAGATGCTGCCCCCATACTCACTTCCGACGCAGAGATCGATCCGCAAGAATAAGTGTCAGTGATCGGCCCGGAAAGGGGCACCTGCCAGTTTTTTCTGTCTTTCATATCGCTCCCCGTTTCGGACCAATGTCATGATGGAGGCAAAAGTTTCTTGGATAAACTCTAAATAGTTTCTACTGAAACTACTTATTATTCGTACCTTTGCACTCTTATTTTTAAATCACAAACCTTTTTATGCTAATTATTGAAAGAAAAGATGGAGAAAGTATTGACCGTGTACTCAAGCGTTACAAAAGAAAACATCGAAACGTCCAATTGAGGAAAGAACTTAACCAGAGAAAATACTTTACCAAACCTTCTATTAAGCGCCGTGAGGAGGTATTAAAGGCTGCTTACATTCAGAGCAAGCAGGAGGAATAGTCCAATCTCAACTTCATTTTAGTTATTATGGCGAAGCCGGTAAGCTTTAGTGTTTACCGGTAAAACATGAATGCCTCGTAAGTCTTGTTAAGCACGCAGGCACAGTATTGTTATTGTCGAAGTCATTTTGCATCTTTGCCCTACAGGTAGTATATCACTCAGTGCTGCTATTGACGCCAACATAACTTATACATGCCATTCCCCATAACCATACCTTTTTACGGATTCAAATTGCATCTGCCAAGCGGCGGAAGTATGCTCACACCGCTAAGTGATATGGAAGCCTTGCGTTTTTCGCAAAGCATTTCCCGGCTGGCGGAGGAGTACAGCCGGCACTTGCAGGAAAAGATCCTGGATGAGGGAGCATTGATGGAATTACTGGAGGAAGTGCAGGCTAATGATTTTATTCCGCATACCCTACTGGTAAAGATAGCTCCCGCGCGGGACGACATTAGCTATCCTGCCTTTGAACTTGAATTCGACTACTACCTCAACCAGCGGAATAAAGGTTTTTGGGGCGTATTGCCGGCCCTCGGACTGGAAGGCTACGGCGATTCACACGAAAGCCTGGAACAGAACCTGCGTGAAGCGGTAAGAGTGAATCTGCTCCGAGATCGGCGCATGCCGAGTGTGCAGGACATCGTAGCCGCCATCTGGTACAAAAGGGTTGAACTCCTTCAACACCAGGTTACATTGAAAGTGCCTTCCCCCCGGGAGGTAGATGAACTGGCGGAACGTTCCCAGGACAATCTGTTGAACAATATTGCCATCCCCCTGGAGATAGATAAACAACAGGTATATGGACGTAAAAAGGAGATCGCTCAGCTGACTTCGATGATGCGCAGCAAATTTGGCAGGAACGTTCTACTGGTCGGCCCGGGAGGTGTAGGCAAAACGGCTATGGTTTGGGAAATGGCCCGTAGGAAATCCAGCCTTCGGTTGAAGGGACATATATGGGAAACTACGGCATCTACAATGATCAAAGAACTGTCGGGCGATACCGGTTGGCAGGATCGCCTGGCAATGCTCTGCCAAGAGTTGAAAGACCGGGATGACATCCTGTTTGTCAGAAACTTGATGGAGTTATTTGAAGTGGGGAAATATCACGGTAATGACACCAGTCTGGCTGAGTATCTTTTGCCTTACCTAAGCCGGGGAGAGATCAGTATGGTTAGTGAATGTACCGAGGAGGAAATGGCGGCCATTGAGATCCGCACTCCTAATTATCTGTCTCATTTTCAGATCTTACGCCTGGAAACGCCTCCACCTACGGAACTGGAAAAGATCATCATCCAGAGTGCACAGGATATAGCCCAGAATAAAAAGATCCGTATTGACGAGGATGCTATCCGGGAAGTGATCCGGCTCAACCGACGTTTTACTCCATATGCCGGGATGCCCGGTAAACCCATCCGCTTTCTGGAAAGTATCCTGATCAATAAACGCGAAAAGGTCGGTGACAAGAATATAGAAGTAGACAAAACGGAGGTCGTCCAGAGTTTCTGTCAAGATACCGGTATGCCTCAGTTCATGATCGATCCGGCCATACCGCTCCGGCCAGAACAGGTTCGTCAGTTCTTTCACCTGCAGGTCTTCGGGCAGGATCTGGCCACCGAAAGTGTGATCGATACCCTTATCATGGTGAAAGCGGCGCTTAATCAGACGGGCCGTCCTATTGCTTCCTTTCTTTTTGTCGGCCCTACAGGCGTAGGAAAAACCGAGTTAGCCAAAGTGCTGGCTGAGTTTATGTTCAGCCATCGCAACCGTATGATCCGCTTTGACATGAGCGAATATTCCAGTTATTACGCGGTTTTACGGTTGACCGGTTTAGGATATGGAGCTGAAGGAGTACTGACCGGTGCAGTTCGCCAGACTCCTTTTTGCGTGCTGTTGTTCGATGAGATTGAAAAGGCTCACCCTAACTTTTACGACCTGCTATTGCAAATGCTGGGAGAAGGCCGTTTGACGGATAGCCAAGGGCGGATGGTCAACTTTTGCAGCACCATTATTATCATGACCTCTAATATCGGAGCTGAAAAATACCAGCGAGGAACGATCAGTTGGAACCGGACCGATGCTTCTGATACCATCGATCAGCATTTTCTATCGGAAGTGGAACAACATTTCCGGCCAGAACTTTTCAACCGGATTGACCGGGTGATCCCTTTCCGTCCTCTTCAGCTGGACGTGGTTCGGCAAGTTGTTGACCGTGAGATCCAGCATCTCCTACAGAGGGAAGGTATTAAGTTTCGGCGCCTCGACCTCAAAATTGAAGATGCGGTAAAAGACCATTTGGCGTATCTTGGATATGATATCAAGTACGGTGCCAGGCAGCTGCAACGCGTGATCAGAGAAGAGTTGTTCATCCCAATTTCCGAAGAGCTCAATGCCCAGGATGTGGAAGAACAGGTGTCTATGACAGCCATGATGGAGGAGGATCGCATTGTGATCAACACGACATTAGACCCTTTAGGACTGGAATTGCTGATCGAAGAACTGGAGCGTAACAGCTATGCTGATTATGCCAGCAGTCTTCGCAGGCAAATGTCCGATCTGAGGGAATGTCCCGTCTTTATTCGCCTGGAGAACGAACTGGATATGATGGAGCGGCTGAAGAAGCGCGACGAAAAAGCTTTCTGGAAAGATGCGCAGCAGGCCCGGACTTATTCGACTTATCTGGACATTATGACCCAGACGGAGAACTTGGCAGGCGAGATCGAACAAAAGGAAATGCAACTGGGACTGGCCTGCCTGGATCAGGCGCCCTATAATCCTGAAATTCAGAATGAACTGCAGGACTGGGACCACCGCCTGGACGCAATGAAAGAAGAGATCATTCACCATCTGGACCCTCGGAGCTGCTATATTGCTTTGTTTGGCAGATCACCTGAGCAGATCACTACTTTTTACCTTGATCTGTGCCGGAGAAAAGGTTTTCAATACGAAGCCAAAGCTGTTTGGTTTTCCGAGGCTTACTACTTCGGTGAAGATTGGTTGCCTGGCCCCGGCGGAGAACTAGAATACCGCCAACGACACAGCTACGAAATGACCGATATTGATCCGGATAAGATTGGTATCAATGCACTGACCAAAAAGAATAATGAGTTGTTTGGGATCATTCTGCGCGTTATCGGGCAATGTGCTTATTTCTTCTTTCAGGATGAAAGCGGCATACAACGATGGGGCGATGGAGAACAAGAATGGCTATATAATGCACAGGTAAGTGCTACGGTACCCGAAATGCCGAAAAATATACATCGGAGCCGGTTTTATCAAAAGCAGTCACCCCGCCGGTTCATCGAGCCTCAGCAGATAAAAGATTCCCTTTACCGGATCAATCGGAATTATAAGGCCGGTGAGCATCTGGAACTGATCCTGGAGGAACTGGAGTTCAGATTGAAGAATACCATTAATTTGGAACTGATGCTATAAGGAGTGTGGCTGGCAATTGGAGAAAAGTCGACTCAAAGGAGTAAAAGACGCAACTTCGCGGTGAAAGCGGTGTCTTTGCAACATTAGCGCCGCGAAACGTATACTTTGTTCTTCACTCCAAATCATCCACACTACACTATTTCCCCAAAGCAAAGATCTTATCCATCATCACCCACTTTTCCCCTTCAGC
Organism: Lewinella sp.; assembly: GCA_020436695.1. GTDB lineage: Bacteria > Bacteroidota > Bacteroidia > Chitinophagales > Saprospiraceae > Flavilitoribacter. The sequence continues at coordinate 9,037 of JAGQXH010000034.1, forward strand.
CGCCCAGGGCAGTGCCTGCTGAAAAGTCCACATCAGTTCCTCCCATTCCTGAACCTTAGGGTTGGCGGCATCCATAGCGGCTTTTCGTCTGAAGTCGAAATCCTCCGACACTTCCATGATCATGAACATCCGGTTGCCGGTCAGATAGATCTCCATATCTTTTATGCTTGAATCCAGAATGCTCTTTTTAATCTCGGGCCAGACACCTCCAGGTGCATGGAATGCTTTATAACGCTCAATCAATTCCGGATCATCTTTAAGATCCAGTGCCAGGCAATAACGCATAGTATATGTTTTGTACAGTAATTAAATTTACCACGGTCATCCACCGCAGGAAAGCGGTTGAATGGGATATAAGGGTAATTTTAAATACCTTCGTCCCTTGATCATATCAGTGGTATTTGGCGCTAATTACAAAATTATTAAAAACAATGAATTCAAACGCTCCGGTCGTATCCAGGGAGGTGTTACTGCCCTTTATTCTTATTACCTCTCTTTTCGCCCTTTGGGGGTTTGCCAATGCGGTAACTGATCCCATGGTATCAGCTTTTAAAAAAGTGCTGGAACTGGAAAACTTTCAGGCTTCGTTGGTACAATTAGCTTTCTACGGTGGGTATTTTACCATGGCTTTACCGGCTGCCCTCTTTGTTAGAAAGTATTCTTATAAGCACGGGATTATTGTAGGACTTTTGTTGTATTCCGTTGGCGCATTGCTGTTCTACCCTGCAGCAGTAACTCAACAATTCGGTTTTTTTCTTTTCGGATTATATATACTTACTTTCGGCTTAGCTTTTCTGGAAACAACAGCCAATCCCTATATTCTTTCTATGGGGGATCCGGCTACGGCCACCAGGCGCCTGAATCTGGCCCAATCCTTTAACCCGATGGGCTTGTTAGCTGGGCTATTGGTCGCTCAGCAGTTTGTGTTGCGGAAATTGCAGTCCGATGACGTAGATTTCACATCGCTAAGTGAATCGGCGAAAGCAAGCATTCGTCAGGCCGACCTCATGGTTATCCGAAATCCTTATGTGGTACTTGGGTTAGTCGTACTTGGAGTACTGGTGCTTATTATGGTCAATAAAATGCCTGAAAAGAAAGATGAAGGAAAATCTCTGAGCATAGGCGCTTCTATCAAAGCATTAGTCAAGAATGAGAAATATATCGAAGGCGTAGTGGCGCAAGTACTTTACGTAGGAGCTCAAATCATGGTATGGACCTATATCTATCAGTACGCCGAGGCTATTGGAATTCCCAATGATATAGCCGGTAATTATCAGTTCATCGCCTTTGTTTTGTTTTTTGTGGGGCGTTTTACCTGTACTTTTCTGCTTAAATTTCTCAATGCCGGTAAATTGCTCATGTATCTGGCTATCGCAGCCGCAGTATTTACTGTAGCTACTATTTTTATTCAAGGTATGACCGGCCTTTACTCGCTTGTAGGTATTTCCTTCTGTATGTCATTAATGTTCCCCACTATCTACGGTATTGCTCTTAGCGGCTTACGGGAAGAGGAAACCAAGATTGGTGCGGCTGGTTTGGTAATGGCTATCGTTGGCGGGGCATTGATGCCTACCTTTCAGGGAATGATCCTGGATATCGGCGGTACCGGATATACCGATACGACTATCCTGGGAGTCTCAGAGGTGAATTTTTCCTTCATTCTACCTCTATGTTGCTTCCTATTTATCGCTTTTTACGGTTGGCGGGTCTTTACTACTCATGCGAGTGTCTGAGCCGACATACTACTGAGTTGTCAATGACCGGTCCAAATGCACATATCCACCGTCCACGATCATCCACTGCCCTGTGGTATGGGCGGAACGATCGGATAAGAGGAATACGGCCATAGCCGCAATTTCCTCTGCGGTAGTCATCCTTTTCTCCAATGGAATATTTGCAACGATAGCGGCTTCTTTGGCTGCCGGGTCATCAAAGGTATTGTCCAGCCATTTACGATACAGGGGGGTCATGACTTCCGCCGGCAGGATCGCATTCACCCGAATGGAGTAGGGGAGCAACTCGGCGGCCCATTCCCGGGTAAGTGCCAGTTGTGCTCCTTTGGAGGCCGCATAGCCGGAAGTACCACCCTGCCCGGTTATGGCCACTTTAGAACTGATATTGACTATCGAGCCTTTAGTTTCCTTCAGATACGGCAGGGCATAGTGAACCAGATCGTAGTAATGGTAGAGATTCAGGAGAATCGACTTCCGGAAAGCCTCCGGGCCTTTTTCCAGACTGGCACCGTCGTTCATACCCGCATTGTTGACAATACCGTCAATCCGGCCAAATTTGGCGGCGGTTTCATCAATGGCCTTTTTACAATTATCCAGTTCCTGTAGGTCACCTATGATGGCGTGTGCGGCAATACGCTTCTTTTTCAGTTCCTGCACCAGTTCATCGGTAACCCCTCCTTTGGAGCGGGTGACGATCACCGGGATGCCTCCCTCATCGGCTATGGCGTGGGTAATGGCAGCGCCAATTCCTTTGGAGCCGCCGGTAACGATATATACTTTGTCTTTCAGATTTAAGTCCATGTTGTTTTGTGATTTAGTCTTCCTTCAATCCGTAAAAATTAATGGCATTTTCTCCCCAGATCATTGATTGTTCAGCCGTACTGAGTTTACCAACGTATTGAGCAACCACGCCCTTTACCCGGGCGTATTCGGCAGCTACCAGACATACCGGCCAGTCTGAACCGAACATTACCCGTTTAGGGCCGAAAACCTCGAGTATCAGGTCCATATAAGGCAGTAGGTCTTGATAGGTCCAGTTACTCCAGTCTGCTTCGGTCACCATACCCGAAAGTTTGCAAAAGACATTCTCCTGGCGGGCAACTGCTCGCATCATTAATGCCCAGCCGTCATAGAAACCGTCTTTGATGTAGGGCTTGGCCAGGTGATCGATAACGAATAGCTGTTGGGGATGACTTCTGACGAATTCCAGCACTGCGCCTAGTTGCTGTGGATAGACCAAAACATCGTAAGTAAAGCGGTAAGCGTGCAGCTGCTTGATGCCATACATAAAATCAGGCCGTAACAGGAAGTTGACATCTTCTTCTCCCTGTACAATGTGCCGGAATCCGCAGACTTTGTCAAAGCCGGCATAATGGTCCAGTCGGTCGGGGAGATCCGCTGCCCGCAGATCGATCCAGCCGACTATGCCTTTGATAAAATCGTATATACCGGCCAGCTTAACCAGATAGTCGGTTTCCGCTTCGGTCTGATCAACCTGCACGGCTACACATCCGTCAACGCCATTTGCTTTGTAGACCTTTTGGAGATCATAGGGTAGAAAGTCTCGCTGGATCTTCGCCATACTGTCATCGATCCAGGCGTGCCGCTCCGGATCGTATTGCCAGAAATGTTGGTGTGAATCAATGATCATTTATTCTTCATTGCAGTTGAAGCAGTGTCTTATACATGCCTTTCTGGCAGATCATCCAGATGTATTTCGCGAGCCGGTCAGTCAGGCCGTCAATAGAGTTGAGGTCCGTTCCCCACCATTCTTCCCGGGCGAGTACGGCGCGGGCAATATTGGTCGGGTCCTTTTCCTCTTTTGACCAGAGCTCCTGAAAAAAACGCAGGCGGTCGGCATCATCCTGGAGATCGATCTTTTCCTCCTGCCATTCGCCTTTGTAGAAGACGATCAAAGCGGCCAGGGCCAGTACTATGCGGGGAGGTAATTCTCCAAATTTATCTACATACCCCAGCAGACTTGGCAATAATCTCGTTCTGAATTTTGCAGTGGAATTTAAGGCAATACTGATGAGCTTGTGGTAGATACTGGGGTTGAGGAAGCGGTCGATGGCTGCCTCAGCAAAGTCCTCGATTTCAGCCGAAGGAGCATCAAGGGTTGGCATTACCTCCAGTTCGAGGAGTTGGCGTACAAAATTACCGATATTGGTTTCTTCGATTGCCTCTCTAACACTGCGCATACCACTCAGATAACCCACCGGCACCATTGCCGTATGGGCGCCGTTCAGCATACGTACCTTGATGGTCCGGTAAATATCCAGGTCGTCTACGAATTTAACGCCGAGGCTGGTTTGGTCAAACCCCATCTCCTCACTCAGCCAGCCCGGCCCCTGAATGATCCAGCTATGGTAATATTCTCCGGCAACCAGTAAGGGATCTTCATAGCCCAGCACTTCCTGCAACCGTGATGCATCATCTTTGGGATATCCCGAAACGATCCGGTCTACCAGCGTGTTGCAGAAAACATTAGCCTCTTTTATCCAATGTTGAAATCCTTCTTCCAGTTTCCAGTGATCGGCATACTGCAAAATACAATCCCGCAGAACCTCGCCGTTATTCTCGATCAGCTCACAAGGTAAAAAGACACAAGCCCGATTGGCGTCACCATCAAAATATTGATAGCGATGATATAGCCATGCGGTAAGCTTTGCCGGAAATTCCCTGGGCGGGTGGTCTTCTGCTTTATCCGCCGGATTAAAGGTAATGCCGGCCTCCGTAGTATTCGAAACGATATATCGAATGCTTGCTGCTTCCGCCAGTTGCAGATACGTTTCCCATTCCTGATACGGATGAACGACCCGGCTGACGCAGTCAACCAGGGTGGTCTCCGTAATGAGTTCACCATTTTGAATACCGTTCAGGCTCACATGAAATAAGCCATCCTGTTGCCGCAGTGCAGCATAATCTCCGCCCTCGGTTGGTTTAACGATCACTACATCACCATTAAACCGGCCCTTTTTATTCAGATGATCGATCATCCAATCCACAAAGGCGCGCAAAAAATTCCCACCACCGAATTGCAGTACTTTCTCCGGGCGGGTCAATGGCAATCCAGCCGATTGTCTGTCTAATTTCTTCATGAAAATCCAGTCTCGAAATGAATGATTGAAATGTGATTGATGATGATTGATGCAACGATCTGAATTTTTTTCAATACCGATCACACATCAATCATCAATTATCATGCATCAATCACCTTCCGGTCGATCAGATCAGTTTCCAGCCTTCGCGATATTCTCTGGTTACGAACCGATTGGCCGCGTCGTAATTAGTGATACGCATGTTGTTACCGTCCCACAATAACCGCTTTCTTCCTTCAAAATGCTTCTCTTCGCCCATCATCTTAGCGGTCTGATAGCTGCGAATGGCCAGGTTGCCCATCAGCACGGTTTCCGTCAGTGGTCCGGAGTAATCGAAGGAAGAGGTCAGATTGCGATGCTCGGCACTTCCGAAACCTGCTTTACAAGCATCCGTCCAAGCTACCTGATGGCCGTATTCCGGCATCTTCAGGTACTTGCTGCCGGAAGTGTAATTTTCGGGCATGGTGATCACCTCACCGTTCTTGCGATACACTTTAGGATGCAGACCGTAAACGCCGCAGGTCATAATACCTTTGGTGCCGATCATCATTACGCCATTGGCACTGCCCGGTTCTCCAATGTCATCACTGGCGGGAATGAGATCGGGATGGAATGGACGAATACCACCGTCGTACCACACCATGGTCACCTCAGACTTGTTCTTTGCCGTTTTCGGGAACTTAATCTGTACGTGGGAAGATGGCGGACATCCTTCCGGGATATATTCGGCATCCCAGTCTTTGGTAAAGACTTGTCCGACACTACATTCAACTTCCGTCGGATAACCCAGACCCAGCACCCGGAAAGGCGGATCAATAAGATGGCAGCCCATATCCCCCAATGCCCCCGTTCCGAAATTCCACCAGCCTCTCCATTTGAATGGATGGTAAAGCGGATGGTAATCTACCGGTTTGGCCGGGCCGATGAACAGATCCCAATCTTTGGCCGTGATCTGCTCGGGTCGGACGGGCCTATCGGTCGGCACCGGAATACCCTGTGGCCAGACCGGACGGTTGGTCCAGACGTGCACGGTATGTACTTTGCCGATCAACCCTTTATCAAACCATTCCTGCAACTGTACTTGCTCGGCGTTCGACGCCCCCTGATTACCCATCTGAGAGACTACCTTATATTCGCGGGCAGCTTCCGTGAGTTTCCGGGCTTCGTAGATGTTGTGGGTCAGCGGTTTTTGTACATATACATGTTTGCCGAGCTGCATGGCGGTCATGGCCGCTATTCCATGTACGTGATCCGGAGTGGAAATCGTTACAGCATCGATGGTATCTTTCATTTCTTCCAGCATGACCCGGAAGTCGTTGTAGAATTTTGCTTTTGGCCAGGCTTCAATGGCATTAGAACAGCGCTTAGAGTCAATATCGCAAATCGCTACTACATTTTCGGCCCCGCCGTTATAGGCATTCCTGATATCGCCCCAGCCTTTACCTCCGGCTCCGATGGAAGCAAGATTAAGTTTGTCGCTGGGAGGGATGAAACCTTTTCCTAATACATGTCGGGGAACGATCATCAAACCGCCTGCGGCAACCGCAGTAGTTTTGATGAATTTTCTTCGGGATTCCGATTTTTTAATTGGTTCCATAATTAATACTTGATGGTTATTGTGTGAGATGCGAATATAGCCAAAGAAATATTGTTGGGTATAATCTTCCGGACGCTTATGGAAACATTCGTTAAAATATTGCGTATGAAAGAAAGGTCATATGGCAAATAACTAAAATGTTCTATCTTTGGCCCACATTGATAGACGTTCCTTTTGCCTCATCGGTAAAAGTTCGGAAAATTTGGGCATTGGGACCGATTATCTACATAGTTTACTTATAGGTTCATATCCATTTTATCCGCCACCCTTTACCGCCTAAACATTGTTGAGAAAATTTACACCCATAAACCGTAAGTATTGTGCTTCGAATACTACTGCATTCCATGGCATGCCTTCTGGGCATTGGTTTCTTTACACATATCATTACTAATGAAGGGACCACTCTGTCTGTAAACCGGCAACTTACTGCGAGCCCTGCCGATGAATTCAAATTTTTCTGTGAAGATTTTGATGCTTATCCGTTAGGAGAAGCAATTCCTGATGTCAGCGGGCGCTGGCAACCTTATTTCATTGATTCGCTCAACGCCCGGTTGGTCGAGGGGATGGAAGATGAGAACTTAAAACTCGCCGTAGACTCCGGCCGGGTGGCTATTCTCGACATGGCCCAGGTCAGTTTGTTGATGGACAACCAGTTCCATCTGGAGTGGATGATGGATTTCCAGAAGAACGGATCTAATTATGATACGATCTATTTTTCGGAAAGCCAGACCGATTTCAGCCAGGCTGTATCAATAGCATTCCGGCAGGATAGCCTGAAGTTCTACTCCGGGCAGTCGTTGATCACGGCCCATCCCTGGGGGCCGAACGCCGGTGACAATCACTTCGAAGTATTCTTCAATACCCGAATCGATTCTGCGTTCTTCTTTGTTAACGGTCAGCCCCTGGCAATAGCCGAATATGATTTCGGACAAATAGGATACGTGGTATTTAAGAGCAATGACAATAACTACTGGCTGGATGATGTCTGTCATTCAGTTCAGGTAGATCCTGAAGATTGCTCCTGTGGTTTTCCTGATTGGACAGTCGAGTACTGTAATGCGTTCGAATCTTATTTCATGGGGCCATTTCTGGCAAATAATGCTCCCGACTGGAAGGCGTTCAACGGAGTTGATCACTCAGGACGAATATTGCAAACGGACGGAAAGAATGAGTTGCTGCTGCGCAATCAGGATTCTATTGGCCTGTTGCTTATGTCCAATCTTCCTCAAAAATCAGTTTTTTCTTTTGAAGCAGAACTGGAAGCCTCCGTCGACGTTGCTGCAGGAGGCGTTTTCCGCATGTTCATCGGAAAAAATCAGAATGTGGAATTGCTGAAGCTGCGTTACCGAAAGAACCTGAGTAAGATCGAATCCGTCGAGCTCACCATTAATGCCCTCCAGCTACCTTCCTACAATGTTCAGGAATTTAAAGTAGACAATGTTAGTGAGTTCAGCTTCCTGATCGACACCTCATCCTGGAACATCAACTTCTTTCACAACGGCATTCTTGCACACGCCTGGGCGATACCCGATGATGTAGTGAACAATCTCAGCAATCATCAGTTGACCGGGATCTTTATCGGTCGGTCGGGAGAAAGTTATAGAGTGGACAACATCTGTATCCAGCGCCCGCCTACAATCAATTCCTGCCAGTTATCTCCGGCCTGGGAGGCGATCTTCTGTGATAATTTCGACGAGCATGACCTGGGAAAAATTGATATGAAATCAAAGAAATGGTCTGTTCAGAATACTATTGGAAAGGCAGAGATCTTTGTGCCGGATCAACTGGAGGATTATGATCCGCAACTTCGTTTGCCGGCGGGAAGCCGGGCACAATTGTCGTTTTCACTTAATCAGTTGAATACCAATCGTTTCCGGGTGAACACCTTTGCCAGGCTTAGCAATCCTCTGGATAATTTCGGGGGGAACATTTTTGTGAAGAACGACTCCACCGAGTTAATCGAAATACGGATGAATGACGGTTTTCTCGACCGATCTGGCATCGTTTTCATTTATGGCGACACGGTAAAAAGGACCAATATTCCGCTGATCCCCAGTAAAGTAGAAGAATATGACTTGTCTTTCCTTTTCGATCAGGACCGGGAAAGAGTAGAGGTGTTTTTCAATAATACTTTCTTATTGTCATCGGATGCGTCCGACAGTCTGCTGATTCGGAAATTCCTGATGCAGGATATGACTATGGAATATATTGCCAAACAGCAGCCGATGATCATTGAGGAACTGGCGGTTTTCCGTCGCCTGGCTAACAATGAAGAATGCAGTAGCCTCATTGCCGCCGGAGATACCTGTCTGGTGGCTATTGGTGACTCTCTGTATACACCGGGTGAAGCCTGTCTGCTCGGATACCTGGAGCAGGAATGGGAAACTTTTGAAACGCCGGTGGTATCCGGCCTGAAGGAGAATGTGATCATGCAGATCGAAGAATTGGGAGGAAGAGTTGAAGGTGAAAAGATCTTTATCGATCAGGGGAAAGTGCAGGAATTGTTTTTTCTTCTCGATAAGAATTCTCTGGCTTTAGCTAATGCTCCCTGTGCCGATTATGCCAGTATTAAGTTTGCCTATCGGGGAGATCCGGTCAATACCGAATCCTGCACAGGAGAGGACTTTGCCTGGGACTTTTTCAATTCAGTGGGAGGCGTGGTCAACACCTACGTCATGGATCTCGTCATTGAAACCTGTATTCAGATCAATGCCGTTGTGGGGGTCGATACGTTCTCCGTAGGGGAAGGTATGACCAAATCAGGTGCCTTCGGATTAGTGGTCAACAGCAACGAAGACCTGGATTTTGGGTTTGATGAAATGGACGCATTAGTTAACAAACTGGCTTTTGATATTGACTTCGAAAGCTGTAACGATAATACTGCCGAGCAATACTATTTCGGTGAACGCAGCCGTCTACCGGCCATGATGGGTAATGATTCCTGTTTTCAGTATGTCGTGAAGATCGAACTGTACGATGAGGTGTGTGGCTTTGTAGTGCCTGCCGAAGATTCAGTGGTCGTAACCATTCTGGATACCATTGCTCCAACTTATCCTCCTTTGGATACGATGCATTTTGCCTGTTTGGACGATGCCTTCATGGCCGCCCACGCCAGTACGATCGACACATCGCTGGTAACCGATAACATCCGGGGTAACGAAGATACTTCGGGTATTACCAGCAAAGTCTATCTGAGCAACAATCCGTTCTTTGAGGAAGTCACCAAGGAATGGGTACTACCGGATTCCTGTGGGAATCGTCGGAAGATCTTCCAGCGGTTTATTGTCAGTGAAGAACCCATCTCTCTAATGCCGTTGGATACAGCTTTCGTCAATCAGCTTTCATTGGTGTACAATACGGATATTACCGGTGTACTCACCGGTATAAGTTCTCAGTGTGGAGCTGTATTCGCACCCACCTATAAAGACAACAAGGAAGAGATCACGGCTTGTCGGGATACCGTTATCCGAACGTGGACGATCGAAGATGAGGCAGGCAATCAGCGCAAATACGATCAGTTGATCGTTTATTCAGATAATCAGGCACCTGTGATCGAGCCGCTTCCCAAGGTTACCTTTAACCGCTTATCGGATACCACTAATTTCGCGATCGTGGGCATACCGCGTCTGATCTCCGATGATCACATGCTCATAGATACCAGTTTTGTAGATGTTATTTCCGATTCTTCCCGTTGCTACGCACGGATTAACCGGACATGGATGCTGACCGATGCCTGTGGCAATATGGCGTCAACTGAACAGGAATTGATATTTGATGCCCGGATGGATCCGGATATTGTGGGATTGGATACCTCTGTAGAAGCTGAATTGGAAGGCATCGGAGCTACGATCATCAATGCTCATCAAATCAGTATTTCGCAAGCGGATGTCGCACAGCTGTTTGATATTCTGGATGAGAACTCCCTGACGCTGAGCAATGCGGATTGCAGTAACCACGTCAGGATCGATTTTGCCTACGAAGGAACAGTGATGCCCGGCGATACTTCCTGTTCGGCCAGCGATTTTGTATGGCGCTATATCGATGAGAATGAAAAGGTCACCGCTTCTTTCGCGCTTAGTGTGAACATTGTCTCCTGTATTGAATTTATTGCTGCCGGCAATCTGATCCCGGCTTCGGTGCCCAATGGTTTCAGTATGATCGATCAGAAGACACTTTCGGCCCAGTACGTTGAAGGCCAGCCGTTCAGTTTTGAAAAAATGGACAGCCTCGTAGCTGCACTGGAGTATGAGATCGATTATACCAGTTGCAATGATAACGCGGCGATAAGATACACGTCCATCATGCGGGAAAGGCTGACCGGTGGACCCGAGCAACCCTGTTTCCGCTATTCCTTTCAGGCTGAGGTCTATGACGAGCATTGCGGATTTCTTGAAGCGATGCCGATATCCATTACCGTTGTTGATACTATAGCACCGACTTATCCGCCAAACGATACCCTGCACTTTCCCTGTATCGGAGATGCTTATCTGGCGGCTATTCCCAAAAAGCTGAACCCGGTCCTGATCAGGGATAATATTCTTGGCAATGAAGATCTGACGGCAATAACCGATACGATTTATGAAAATGGACTGTTTGAATTTGCGGCCATTACCAAACGCTGGCGTATTGCTGATCAATGTGGTAATGCCCGCTATGTGTATCAGCATTTTCTGGTGAATCAGGAACCCATCAATCTGGAATTGCCCGATACTACTCTGATCGCTCGCTTTTCTCATCTACAGGATACTTCCTACACGGGGACGATCAGCAATGTCTTCTCTCATTGCGGTAAAGTGGACAACATTTCCTATGAAGACGACATTACGACCCTGGGTGGCTGTGAACAAACGATTACCAGAACCTGGACCGTCACTGATAACCGTGGCAACAAGCGGGTGGCTGAACAGATATTCATCTACCGGGATACGCTTGCGCCGGAGTTGAACCCATTTTCAATCAAGCGGCTGAGTTGTGTGGAAGATGCGGCCGATCTAACTAAAAGCGGATTACCCACACTGAAGTTTGACGACCATCCGGTACTCAACTTCACTTACAAGGATGAGGTATTTGACTCCATTTCCTGCCTTAAGCAGATCATCCGCCACTGGGAAGTGGGAGATCCTTGTGGAAATGTAACTCTGATCGATCAGACTATTGAGATCGATAATCGTAATATTCCAAATATCACCTGGCCCAAATCGTTCGTGCGGGTGAACTGCCGCCCGGAGATAGATGATCTTTCTCTGACAGGTAGCCCTGCCTTCCCCGGAGTGACCTGTATGGGTACGACCATGGATTATGATGATGAACTTATCTCCGCAACGCCTTGTGAAGTACTTTACCAGCGGACCTGGACGGTGGAGACGGAATGCGGATTAATGGTAAGCAATAATCAGATCATTCAGGTAAAAGATACTATTCCTCCAACTTTTATTGCACCTCAACCTGTAATCATCGGAATTGCTGATCTGGCCAAACTAAGCGTCACCGGATTCCCTACCAATATTGATGATAACTGCTATGTATCCAATTCCATTGAATTTAAAGATGATTGGATCCGGCAGCCGACCTGTACGGAAACGGGGCTTGTATCCCGTAAACTGACCGTTCTGGATCAGTGCCATAATGCGCATACGGTGGAACAAATGATCACTATTCTGCCCCTTGCGGCTACGCCGATCAATGTGAGTCTTACGGCCGATACTATCATTGTTCCAATGGATACGACCATCATTGAATTACCACCGGGTGTTCCGGATACCGGTATTTATTCAGGTCCTTTCGTTTTTGAAAACACCTTCAATGTACAGGAGGCGGGCCCGGGCACCTTCACGGTGTATTACAGTATAGGAGATCTGGAATCGGGTTGTGCTTTCTCCGATTCAGTCACTGTGATCGTGGAAATGCCGAACGCAACTGTTGATCACGAATTTCTGTCGGCCGTATCGATCTGGCCCAACCCAACGAGCGGCCGGGTGACCGTCCGTTTTGCCGGAATACGTCAGGACCCGCTGTATATTAAGCTCTGGACCGGTAGGGGAGAACTCATACAAAATGAATACATCATTCGCCCCGCCTCCAATTGGGATTATGAACTTTCCATGGAAGAACTGCCCGCCGGTCTGTACTGGATATCCTTCGAAGGACCGGATGGATTGCGTGGCCATCGAAAGATCGTAAAATATTAGTCCGGTATTAGGTGCACGGTCCTCGGTTGTAGGGAGACCGTGTACCTAATACCGGATACCCAGTACCGTCTTACACTGTTTTTTTCTATTTTGTGAAAAAACAGTGTAAGCATGAAAAACAGTTCGCTTTTCCCCATTTTCCTCTTCTTTTTTGCCGCCATACTGATTGAGGTTCAGGCTCAGGAAACCCGTTTTTTTATGCCCAGTGAGATCGCACAGGCTTATAAGAACGGTACCCGGTCCATGGACGGTCGTCCCGGGCCGAAATACTGGCAAAACCTGGTCAATTACAATATCGAAGTTGAAGTATTCCCTTCCGAAAAAAAGCTCCAAGGATCGGAAAAAGTTACCTTCTACAATAACAGTCCGGATCAGATCAATCGGGTACTTGTTCGTCTATATCACGATCTTTTTCGGGAAGCCAATGCCCGTGCCTATCGGGTTAACCCCTCTGATATTACGGATGGAGTAGAATTGACGGAAATTATCGTAAATGGAACTGTTTACGAAACGACAGAGGGAGACATGCTTCGCCGCAATGGCACGAATACCACAATTCACCTTCAGGAACCGCTGGAACCGGGAGGTATTCTGGAACTGACCATCGGCTGGGCGCAGAAAATCCCGGAAACTACCATTCGGGAGGGTGCTTACGACAGTACCTCTTTCTTTATTGCATACTGGTATCCACAGATCTCCGTGTACGACGATATCTTCGGATGGGATCTGCTCGATTACGATTTCTCCGCTGAGTTTTATAATAATCTGGGGAACTATGATGTGAAGATCACTGTACCCGACAATTTTACCGTGCTGGCTACCGGCCAACTGCAAAATGCCGAAGAAGTACTGGCACCGGCTAGTCTGGAACGCTATCGGGAAGCGAAAAAAAGTACGGAAACGGTGGTTATTGTCAGCCCGGATGACCTTGATGGGGATTTCCACCATCGCTCCGGTACGTGGCATTACCAGGCTTCTGAGGTATCGGATTTTTCCTTTGCTTTAAGTGATCATTTCAGTTGGGATGCCGCCACTCAGAACGTAGACGGCAGAGATGTGCTGATCAATTCCTTTTATCCGGCGGATGGTGCTGAAGCCTGTAGAGAGGTGACGGCCAATCAGCAAAAAACAATGCAGCATTTCTCAGAAGATATGCCGGGTATTCCTTACCCTTATCCGGAATTTACCACGTTCATTTCCTCTACCCGCGGCGGCGGCGGCATGGAAACACCGATGATGGCCAATAACGGGGGACCGGGACTGGGTGTTACGGTACACGAAATGTTCCATACCTACTTTCCCATGTATGTGCGCACCAATGAACAACGCTGGGCCTGGATGGACGAGGGTTGGGCTGATTTTAATACGGCATTTGTCACTAAGCGCTATTTCCAGAATGATGACGGGCTCTTGTATTCAGATGTCAGCGGCGGAGTCAACAACGTTATGGGAACGATCAGCGATCTT
>JAGQXH010000350.1 GCA_020436695.1 Lewinella sp.
GGAAGGAAGATATATATCCGAAATAGCCGATGATCTGCCTTCTGATATTTTTATGCCTCACTATTACGCCGGGGTACTCGCAAGCTATAAATATCGCAATCAGGATAATTTGATCAGCCCTACCCGCGGGCTTGCCTTCCGTGTGGATGGGGGATGGAAAAAGAGATTGGGAACACCGGGAATGCAATTCCCATACATGCAAAGTGCCTTATCCATCTACCAGCGACTGGAACCAAGCGGTCGTCTGGTGTTTGCTACCCGTGTGGGCGTTGATCACCGTTTCAATGACCGGTTTGAATTCTTTCAGGCGGCTACCATCGGTGGTTCGGGACCGGAGGCTAATTTCCGTGGGCTACGCCGGGATCGCTACAGTGGCCGAACAGCTTTCTACCAAAATATAGATCTGCGGGTCACGATACTGGATTCCGGAGACTGGAGTCTGCCCATGTCGCTGGGTGTCCTGGCGGGTTTTGACCACGGCCGTGTCTGGAGTGCCAATGAGGAAAACCGGGATGGAATCTGGCATAAGAGTTACGGCGGCGGGGTCTGGATGAGTCCGGGAAATTTGATGTTATTGAATTTTTCCGTTTTCCGCCATGTCGATGATAGGGCGCTGTTTACTTTTACCAGCTCATTTTTCTTTTAAGGCAGTGAAAGTTGCCCGGGTAAGTACGGGAGTGGATTAACGGCTCTTTTCGGAGAAGGATAAAGGCAAAAATGCAGATGTGGTCCGGCCTGTTGGGCGTTGCCCGAATTGCCAACGGTTCCGATGAGCTCTCCTGCTTTAACCTTGTCGCCCTCTTTCACCACTTGTGCGTGCAGATGGGCGTAATACACCTCCCAGCCATTGTCGAGTTGAAGCCATATCTGGCGGCCGCCGGCCCCGCCTTCTTTTACCTTTTCTACGGTACCGTCCGCCACGGCCAATACGGCCGTGCCCCGGTCGGCCCGGATATCGACACCTTCGTGGCTGCGTTTTCCACCCTCGCGTGGGTCACCGAAATATGAAATGACATCCGCTTTGGTCTTGCCCCGCACGGGGAATTGTAGATGAACCGGTTGGATATTTGCCTTTTCCAGAGGTTGCAGTACGGGCACCTCTTCCCGGACAGTTTTCACTACTGCTTCGGGTTCAGTTCTGGTCTTTTGCTGGAGGGCTATCGCTTCCGCTTCCAGGCGGTCGCTTTTTTGTTTGATCGCCCAGGGCCATACATAAGCGATTCCCAGCAGAAGAACAATGGAGAGATATACTGAAAATCTGTGCAAAATTTTCCGCTTTGATTCCGGGTTTATATAACAAGGTAAAGACGAAGATATTTCGGAGGGAAAGCTTTTTTAAGAAAAGTTTAATAGTCGGAATCCGGTAAGGAGTATCTTGTCCGATTGTGGATAGACGAATGGAGATTGCGAATCAACTTGTTGCCAGTTACCGGTTTGTTAACTGTATAACCGGCAACTGGCAACGATGCCCAATGCATTATTTGTCTTTTTCATAAAATTTATCGGGGTCGACCTTAATTACCTTATCGCCGGACTTCAACTGACGGGCAACGGCTGAATATGGACCAACGACGACCTCTTCACCGGCACTCAGCCCCTTGGTGATCTCAATATAGGTGTCATCCTGAATGCCCGTAGCGACCACGACTTTCCCCACCGTATCGGCGGGCGTTACGAGGAATATGACCTCTTCAAAATCCTCGCGGGATTTTTCTTTATTTTCGTCTTCGTCATCATCGGAATCGGAAACCAGTTTCGCGCGAGTCTCCTTCTTGGCACCATCTTTCTCACGGGTAGTTACTGCCTGAATCGGCACACTGGCTACATTTTCTTTTACCTCAGTGGTAATGTCTACGGATGCCGACATACCGGGGCGGAACGGATATTTTTTTCTAGCAGAGATCAGATCCTGATAGGAGTCGGGGCTAATGCGGATACGAACCTCAAAGTTGGTCACCTGATCACTGGTCAGCGAAGCGGTGGCGGTGGCGGTTCCGGAAGCGGAATGGGCAATTTGGGTAACTACGCCCTTAAATTTCCGTCCCAGATAGGCATCCACTTCGATCTCGGCTTCGTCACCTACCGTTACACGTGGTATATCGTTCTCACTTACATCCACCCGGGCTTCCATGACGCTGAGGTCGGCAATACGCATCATTTCCGTACCGGCCATCTGTATGGTACCGACCACGCGTTCTCCCTGTTCGACGTTCAGCATGGAAACGATACCATCTTTAGGGGCGTAAATAGTCGTTCTGCGCAATGAGGTGCGCAATTCGCGCAGGGTGGCTTCAGAACTCTCTACCTGGAATTGAGCTCCTTTTACACTTTCTTCGGCGGCCTTAATATTGGCTTCAGCGGCAGCGAGGTTGGCTTCCAGCCCGCGCAGGCTGGAGAGCGAGGATTGGAAGTCTGCTTCAGAGACGACTCCCTCTTTTACCAGTTTCTCATTGCGTTGGTGGATCTCACGGGCGTTGGTCAGTTGAGCAATGATCTGGGCTTTTTGTGCCTTCAACTGCTCGATCTGCGATTTGGAATTGGCCACCTGGGCCTTGGCTGCATTCACGCCGGCCATTCCCCGCTCTACCTGCGATTGGTACGCATCCGGGTCGATCTTGGCCAATAACTGACCCTGCACAACGGAATCACCTTCCTCCACGTAAAGTTCGACGATCTCACCCGATACGTCAGAACTGATCTTTACTTCAATTTCGGGAAAGACCTTTCCACTGGCAGATACCTGCTCGCGTATGGTACGGTTTTCTACCTTTTCCACCATCACTCTCTGACCATCCTCCTTATTGCGGTTCTTGATGATGATACCGCCCACCAGAATAACGATCAGAGCAATGAGTACGATAATTAGGCCTCGGCCTTTACGTTTAGCCATCTTTTTATTATTGAGTATTGAGTATAAAGTAGTAAGAGTTTGTTAATGTTTACTTTAGTCGGCAGTCGGAAAGCCCGGGTTTTCCTGGTCGAACGAAACGTAAAAGCTCGAAACTTTTGCTTTCTGTTTATTCGGACTACTGCGTTCATCTTTTGCAATGATACAACTGACTGTCGACTATCGACTGCTGACTACCTACCATTAATCCAGCTTGATCTCTCTGCCCAGGTAGAAATCCACCACTTTCAGATTGAATAGATACTGATATTTGGCCTGGATAAGGCTTAGTTGGGCCCGGTCCAGATTATTGGAAGCCGTGGAATATTCTAAAGTATTGATCGCACCCAGGTCGAAGCGTTTCTGTGCATTGTCAAAAGCGGCCTGGGCGGCTTCTACGGAGCGCTGACTGGCTTCGTAGGATTCCTTAGCTGCCCGTGCATCGGCAATAGCCCGCTGAACATCGGCCTTGAGCAATTGTTTGTTTTGCAGGTTAGCCAGTTCCTGGTTGGCCATATTGACCTTCGCGCGCTCAATGTTTACGGCCACATTGTGGTTGTTGTAAATCGGAACGCTTAGACTAAGACCGATCGACTGTCCGAAGTTGTTTTTAAACTGGTCAAAGAAGTCCACACCGGCTGCCACCTGATCAGAGTAGTTGGTGCTTAAACTACCACCCAGGCTAACCCGGGGCAGGCCCTGTGCACGGGCTATCTTTTCCTGTAGCGCGGCACTTTGCAGACGATATTCATCGGCCTCGATCTGGGGCTGGGTACCCAGTGCGGAGGTGTACACTTCGTTCAGGGTGAAAATTTCCGGATTGGCATCGTCCGGAATAATGACCTCCGGGCGGGTAATGCGCAATTCCTGATTGGGGTCCAGTTCGAGCAACTGTTTCAGTGTCAGATAATTGATGTTTACCAGGTTTTGTGCTTCGATGATCGTCTGTTCATTCAGAGCTACCTGGGCAACAAAATCCAGTCGATCATTTACCGGAAGTGAACCTGCCTGAATGAGACGGTCGGTTTGCTCCAACTGTTTTGTAGACTGCTCCAATTGCTTCTCGGCATTGGCTACCTGTTCTTCGGCCAGGAGGATGTTCAGATAGGCGCTGGCAACCTGCAGTGCGATGTCATTAGCGGAAGCTCTGGCATCGAGTTGGGCGGCCATTAGATCTGCCTTTCCCTGTTTGATGCTGTTGTTGATGATGCCTCCATTATAAATAAGGATGCCACCGTTAATGGAAGAACTACCCCCACCGAATTTCGTATCGATGAAAGTGTTGGTTACCGGGTTGATCGTCTTACCGAACTGGTAGCCGAAGCTACTGCTGGCATTGACACTCGGCAATCGTTGCATGCGATTTCCAAGATCGTTGACGCTGGCTAGTTCGACCGCGTTCCGTGCCCGTTTTATCGTCAGACTGTTATCGAGCGCGTAATCTACGCATTGCTGGAGTGTCCAGGACGTAGATTGACTAAAAGTAATAGTTGCCAAAGCCAGGAGAGGCAAAATTAGTAGGGTGATCTTCTTTACCATAATTCCTTTAAAATTGATTGAATAGTTTTTCAAAAATAGACTATTCATTTGGTTTCCCCGATGTGTGATCTAGGGTGCAATACTATAAAAGCGCCTACGGATAGCCGCAATTTTTATATCAAAGGGGATAAGTTATGGATGAAAGTAGCAGAAAAGAGAGCTTGTGTTATTTGACCGTCACCCGAAGCGCTTTGAGTCCCTGCACACTTTGTAAGCGGTTGATGTCCAGTTCTTCCACTTCATCGGTGATATAACCTTTATGCTGCAGGTACTCGATGTATTTCCGATATTCCTGACGGTCTTTTTCCTGCAGATATACAATGGCTACCTTACCGGCCTGGGTCAACCGTTCATCGGTACCGTTCACGGTGGCCTTATCGATGCGCTTTTTCAATATCTCGTACCGGACATTGTAAGCACCGTCCACATCAAACTGCTTGTCATCCATACGGAACCGTATGGACAGGGCATTGGTATAGGCAAAGATCAGTTGAGCCGTAGTCAGGGGAACCTCCAGGCGCGGCTGTAATTCTTCCACCAGCCGGGTGATCTCACACATGTGGATCAACTGCCACAGGCGGAAATTTTGGAGGTGCAATTCACTGAATACGCCGTTGCGCAGTAAAGACTGGCCGATGTACAGATCGTATTCAACGCCATCGGTCTTGTATTTTTCAAAATAGTGGGGCAGGAGCTGCTGCATCTTGCGCTGCTCTGCATCCAGGTATTTGCTGATCCTGCGATTGAGGAGACTGACACTGTCTTCGTACGCCCGGCGTTTGTTGTAAACGATGAGGAAATCGGGATCCAGCCTGGAAAAATAAGAGGAAATGAAACCGGCTAGCTCCGGATGATTGGCGCTTATCTGGCGGAACAAGGGATGAACCTCACTCTGTAGCAGCTCGATAATTCGTGATTCATCACTGGAGTTGAATTCTCCATCCAATACCTTCAGGTCTTTTTCGATATACATCAGCATCTGCTCCAGCAACGGATAAGCCAACACCTGCAAACTGCGCTTAATGGTACCGGCAGCCTGCTGAAGATTGGCCCGAAGGTCTTCCTGGATGGCCTGATTCCTGATATCCGAAGAACCTACAATGTCGGCTTGCCCGTACAAAGGGAAGACATTCTCGAAGATAATCGGCGGCGGTTCCTTATTGACATCATTCTCGCGGTTCTCCAGGATCTCGAAAGCATTTTCGACGAATTTCCATTCCACGCTGGGATGTACCGCCGTATATTTTTCCCGAATAATGGCCTCGATCCGGTTATCTACTTCATCCCGACTGCGCTCTACCGCAGTAGCAAACAGATCGATGATCTCCTTGAATTTCAGCTCCACAAAAGAATGCAGCTTGAAAGGGGTAGGAGAGCCGATCTCCAGCAGGCCGATGATGTCTCCCTTTTTGTTTTTCAAAGGAGCTACGATAATACTTTGGATACCTTCTTTGAGAAGATCCCGCTCGATGGGTGTCTTCTTTCTGATGGTATTGAGATCTTCTACCAACAGTACTTCCCGGTATTTGCAGACCTTTTCGTAAATGGAGTTGGCATTGGCCGCATTTAGCAGGCATTCGTGTTTTTCGGCTAAAAAATCAAAACGTATGCGGTAGCGGTGACCAACCATTCTCGACGACGGATAATCGATGGCCGTGATGCCCATGCGCAGATCGGGCTGTCGGAAATATATGCGCATCAGGTCTTCAAGTGCCAGTACATTTTTCTGATCGGTTACCGCATTCTGCCCAAGTAATTTGAATTTGATCCGCGACAGCGACTCTTCTTCCGTAATATCGGTCATGTGCCCCATCATGAAGCCCTGGAAGGTGAAATTTTCCGGAGGCAAATGTTCCAGCCAGAGTTCTATATCGTAAATATTACTCAGCATTTTATTGATCTGTAACTGGCTGAGCGGTTTGAGCGGTTTATTGGCCTTGATATCGATAAAGTCGAGATTCATACTGGTTTTGAAAAACCGGGTAAGCCCGGTCTTGGGGTCCCTCACTGTAATGGAAAACAGTTGATCGTCAATGATCTGCTGGTCGTAGAATTTCTGCAAAATAAAAGTGCAGGCCTTAATCACCCGGGTACAATAGATCTTATCCATGATATCGGGAAGGATCAGATTGACCTCATTGTGGTCCATCAGGTCCTGCATGGCCGGAGTAATATAGACCGATCGCATGGAAAATGGGGGCGTCATCTTGGCCAACATCGAAGCCCTGCCGGTTGGTGGCAGAAACAGGAGCATCATCGTTTCTATAAGCTCTCGGTGCTCCTCCAGTTCATTTAGGTCCTGTATGGGGCGGCGCAATTCAGGGACCTCGTCGATCTTCTCAAGTATCATCTGTGCGATCAATGCCTCTCCGGGATATTCACTATTGACCTTTTCCTCCAAATGATCGATTAGCGGCCCAAAACTGAAATACGTCTTAAATGGCAACGACTTCATGCCAATTGCTTCAAAGGGGTCATGCTGGTAGGCATAAGCCAGTTTGGTCTGCGGTATGGAAGGTGCTTCCGTTAAATTAAGCTCCATATTTATTGCGTGTTATCAGTCAGGTATGAGGCCCGGCAGTAATGATCTGTTTACGGACCTCGAAACGGTAAAAATCGCCGGCGTCCGACGGTGCTACTTTATTGATAGCCAGACCGGGACAATATATTTGCCGCCGTTATTTCTTTACTAACAACAAAAAGCGGGGAAAAGATGAAAATAGTCTACACACTTCAATAAAGTCCGGACCAAGGCCTTGGGGGAAAGGAAAATTGAGTAACTTAGCTTTTCACAACTTTCAGTTCATTTTGAAAGCTTAGCACATGACTTTGGAAGAAGGCAAAGAGAAGTTTATCCAGTCCTGGGGAGCACTTGGTTCCAGTTGGGGCATCAACCGCACCATGGCGCAGATCCATGCCCTGTTATTGGTAGCTCCACAAGCATTATGCGCAGAAGAGATCATGGAAGCTTTGAAAATATCCCGGGGGAATGTCAATATGAACCTTCGCGCCCTGATCGATTGGGGACTAGTACATAAAGAGTTGAAAACGGGAGAAAGACGAGAGTTTTTCGTGGCCGAAAAAGATATGTGGGAAGTGGTAAAGAATATTATTACTCAAAGGAAAAAGAAGGAGTTGGAACCGATGTTAAAGGTTTTGGACGAAATCGCTCAGGTAGATGATAACAGTCAGGAAGCAAAAGAATTCGCAGAGGTAATACGCGATATCAAACTCTTTTCCAATAAAGCCGATTCCACCCTGGATACATTGATCAAAGCGGATTCCAACTGGTTTGTCGGTACTTTCATGAAGATGATCAGATAAATAGTATACCGTCAGAAGTCGTCAGTCGGAAGTCCGTTCCGTTTTAGATTCGGTAAACGCAAAAGACTGCTGACTGACGACTATCGACTGCCGGCTGATCTTATTTATCGTCTCCAAAAAAAGACAGGATCTTTTCTGCCAGTTCCAGTCCGATGTTGGCCTGGGCTTCATTGGTAGAGGCGCCGATGTGCGGTGTAACGGATACTTTCGGATGTTCCACTAATTCACGCATTGGGTTGGGTTCGTTATCAAAAACATCCAGTCCGGCACCGCCGATCTTTCCAGCATTCAGGGCATCCAGCAGAGCTTTTTCTTCAATGATGCCTCCGCGAGCGGTATTGACCAGTATAGCACCGGTTTTCATTCTTTCCAATTCTTCCTTACCCAACAGTGCTTTTCCGATACCCGGTACGTGAAAGGTCATGAAATCAGCTTTGGTAAGTGCTTCATCCCAGTCGACGGTATCCAGTGTCACGCTCAGGCTCAGGTTGTCTGGCTCATACAGGGTGATATCGATGGTAGCTGAATCAACAACAGGGTCGGTCGGCAATACCTGCATACCCAGCGCCAGGCCGATACGGGCTACTTCCTGACCGATACGGCCGAAACCGACGATGGCCAGGGTCTTACCTCTCAGTTGAATACCGGCAGAGTAAGCTTTTTTGAGTTTCTTGAAGTCGGCATCTGCAGCACGCATTTGATAATTGGACTGATGTACCAGACGCGCCAGATTGAACATATGGGTAAAGGCCAGCTCGGCTACCGCTTTAGAGGAAGCCGCCGGGGTATTGAAAACAGCGATCCCTTTTTCGCGGGCATGCTCATGATCTACGTTATCCAGACCAACGCCGGCCCGGGCAATAATTTTCAGATTGGGACACAGGTCGATCAGGTCTTTCCGGATCTTGGTAGCACTCCGTACGATGACTACATCGTATTCCGGGAGTTTACCG
>JAGQXH010000351.1 GCA_020436695.1 Lewinella sp.
TGATCCAGGCCCAGGCGGGCACCGATCGTTTCCGGGAATTCATTACCGATCTACTGGAAGAATACCGGTTTAAGAACTTGCCATTTGAAGTGTTTAATAAACGCATAATGGCGGAATTCGGGGTCGATCTTACCGAACACATGGACAAATGGTTTAATGAGACCGAAATGCCCCGCTTCCTGATCATTATGCCGATCGATAAAACGGTGCAATCCGAAAACCGTGAACTGACCCGCGTCTCGTTTAAGGCTTCCAATCTGGGCAAAGCTGCGGGTGTCATCCGTTCGACCCTCCGGCCGGAAGGAAACCCGGATAAGTTACTCTATCTGGAACCTGGTCAAAGTAAGGAAGTGGCCTATCTATCGGTTGCCAAACCGAGTGGTATTCACTTTAATACACTCGCCTCCGGTAATCTGCCCAGTCAGATCGAATATGCCTTTGAGCAGATCAATGAAAGTAACGTAACCAATGCCCGGGAAGAAGAACGACCGGTAGATGAGCCGATCAGCTGGGAAAGTGAAGGAGAGATCATCGTCGATAATGAAGATACGGCCTTTGAGTTCTCCCATTTTGAAGAAGTTAGCCGCCTGCGAAAATGGTTGAACCCAGCCGATAATAGTGGCTTTAAGTATAAAGGCACCCAGATCTGGCGAGCCCCTCTGAACTGGACGTCTACGACCAATGATCACTTTTTCGGTGAATTCATTCGCTCCGCCCTTTACATCAAAGCCGGTGACGGCTCGAAGGAAGCCAAATGGAAGATACCGGTGCCCGAGGCCGGTCGCTATAATGTGTTCTATCATGTCTACAAGGATGATTCTTTCAATTGGGACAGCAGTATGAAAGGAAATTATCAATTCATTATTCCTCATCAAAATGGGATTGACCGGCCGACCATTGAGTTGACCCGGAGCAGCCCGGAAGGGTGGACCGCTCTTGGCGACTATGCTTTTGCTGCGGATACACTCACTATTACCCTGAGCAACGAAACCAGACTGAGAGCTGTTTTTGCCGATGCGATCAAACTGGTGAAAATGGATTGATGAGCAAAAAATATATTTATGAAGAACTTCAACCGATCTGTTTTGGGAACCTTGATCATAGGATCCGTCATAAGGATGAACCAGGAACACTATGATAATGGGACGTTTGGATATGAAGGGAACTTTCCCAATATCCCAACGTCCCAACGTCCCCACATCTTCCTCTCTCTATTGCTATTCGGTTTTTTCTGGCTCTCCATTCCTGCTTCGGGCCAAACGCTCATCAGCCTGGAATCGGCAATGGAGATCGCGGAGAAAAGCAGTCCTTCTATCCAGCGCTCCCTCTATAATATCGAGCAGTACCAATTCAGCCTGAAAGCGGAAAGAGCTTCCCTCAAGTCCCGGTTTTCGCTCACGCTGAATCCCTTCAACTTCAGCAACAACCGGCAGTTTGACAACCAGTTCTCCCAGTGGTTTACCAACCGGTCATTATATTCTTCCGGTACCCTGCGGGTTGAGCAGCCGATACTGAAAACGGATGGTACTATTGCCCTGATCAATGCCTTAAGTTGGCGAAGTAACAGAACGGATATCGCCGGCTTCGGTGAAAACTCCAATAAAGCCTTTTATAATAACCTGTACCTGATCCTCAATCAGCCCATTTTTACGTTCAACCGGCGGAAAATGCAATTGGAGGAACTGGAATTAAATTATGAGAATGCCAATCTGCAATACGCCATCCAGCGACTGAGCCTCGAAAAAACGATCACGACCCAGTTTTTCGACGTGTATCTCTCCCAACTGAACCTGGATATCGCCCGCGAAGAACTCAACAATACCACCAATAACTTTGAGATCATTAAAAACAAAGTGGAAGCCGGCCTGCTGGCCGAAGAGGAATTGTTCCAGGCTGAATTGAACCTGGCCAGTGCACAATTGAGGCTACAGGACAGCGAATTGTCCCTGGCCAACGCAGAGGAGACTTTCAAACGGGAGATCGGAATGAGCCTGGATGAAAACATCCGCCTGTCCACCGATCTTGATGTCAAAGAAGTAGTCGTCGATCTGGATAAAGCGATCAACTATGCGCTGGATTCGAGAATGGAGCTCCGGCAACGGCAGATCAGTATCGAGCAGTCCGAGTTTGATCTCATAAGAACCAGATCTCAGAACGAATTCCGGGCTGACCTCGAGTTGAGCCTGGGGATATTTGGTGATAACGAAAGATTCGGAGACATCTACAATACGCCTACCAATAACCCCAGTGTCGGATTGTCTTTGAATATTCCCATTTTTGATTGGGGCGAACGTGCGGCCCGGGTACAGGCCCAGGAAGTGGCCATCCGGTCACAACAACTCGATCTGCAGGAAGATCAAAAACAGATCAGGATGGAGATCCGCCAGGCCTATCGCAGCATTCAGACCCAGATGCCCAGGATCGAGATCGCCAGGAAAAGTGTGGAAAATGCCGAAAGGACGTATGATATCAATCTGGAAAGATACATCAACGGCGACCTGAGTGGTATTGATCTCCAGCAATTTCAGAATCAGCTTTCCACACAGAAAATCGAATATGCCCGGGCCCTGATCAATTATAAAACGCAGCTGCTGGATCTGAAGATCCTAACGCTGTTTGACTGGGAAAAACAGGAGCCTGTATCCGTGGCACTACCTGCGAATCGGTAACATCAATTCATTGTCAAGCACCCTGTACTAAAAACTTGAATCGTGAAAAGACTACTTTCCTATATCGCCTTTTGCGCGCTCATCGTGATCTCTGCCTGCAATTCCGGACAGGAAGAGAGCCCCAACATCGATATTGCAGCTCCGGTATCCGTACAACAGATCAACACCGGATCACTCTCGCGCTTTACGGTTGCCACCGGTAATGCAACTGCGGAAAAAGTGATCGAGATCAACAGTCTGATCAATGGGATCTATCTTTTGAACAATAACCCCATTTATAAGCGACCCTACAAATTAGGAGATAGGGTTACCGCCGGCCAGCCTTTTGTCAATATCCATGACCCCGAATACCTCAATGGCATCGGCCTGGAAGCTGCAAAAATGAACCTGGATCTGGCACAGCAGGAATACGAAAAACAAAAATCCGTCTTCGACAAGGGAGGGGTTACCGTACGTGAGCTGAAGAATTCGGAGCTGCAGCTTACCCGGGCTAAGAATGATGTGGAAAGTGCCGAGATCAAACTGGCAAAAATGAAGATCCCCATCCCTATCTCCGGTACCCTGGTAAAAATGTCGGAATATACGCCCGGTAGCGTGATCCAGGCCGGTAGCCCTTTGGGGACCATCATGGATTATTCCCGCATGTACGTGGATATCAACCTGCCGGAAAACACCATGACGGATATTAAAACCGGTCAGGCCGTACAGATCACCAATTACAGCCTTCCGGATGATACCTTGTCCGGGACCATTACCGAATTATCGCCGGCAATCGACATCAATACCCGGACCTATCTGGCCAAGGTACGTTTTAACAATCCCAAGCTGCTCATCCGTCCCGGTATGTTTGTCAAAACCCTGATCAAGGTCAATCAAAAGCAAGACATCATTGTGATCCCTAAAGAAGTCATTATTTCCGATCAGCGTGGGAAACGGGTTTTTGTGGTGCAGGAAAATACCGCCCACGAGCGGATTATTGAAACAGGTATGGAAAGTGAAGAGATGATCGAAGTGATCAGTGGCCTGGAGACCAATGAACGCCTGGTGACGAAGGGATTTGAAACATTACGCGACCGGTCCAAAGTGAAAGTATTGCAATGAAAAAACTGATACAATTTGCCGTAGATTATCCGGTCACCATTCTGATGACCATCCTCGGCATTTGCATTTTGGGCTACATCTCTTATTCCCGGCTGGGTGTTGACCTCTTTCCCGATCTCAAATCCCCACGTCTTTTTGTGGAGATAAAAGCAGGGGAGAAGTCCCCGGAGGAGATCGAGCGACAATTTGTGGAGCAGGTCGAGGCATTGAGCATGCGGCAGCAGGGAGTTACCCAGGTTTCTTCCGTTACCCGGATCGGCTCCGCCCAGATCAGTGTGGAATACTCCTGGGAAAAAGACATGGATGAGGCTTTTCTGGATCTGCAAAAAGCCCTCAACGATTACAGCCAGCAGGTGGACGTGGAAAGTATCAGTGTCACTCAGTACGACCCGAACAGTGCTCCTATCATGCTGATCGGCATCAGTCACGAGCGCATTGACGACCTGAACGAACTTCGAAAGGTGGCGGAAAGCTATGTCAGCAATGAACTGGTCAGGTTGGAAGGGGTAGCTCAGGTTACCCTGTCAGGACAACAGGAGCAGGAGGTGGTTGTCCAGCCGATTGCCCAAAAACTGGAAGCTTACGGACTCACCCTCGATGATATTACCCGGAAGATCCAGAGTTACAATCAGAATATCTCCGGTGGAACGGTGCAGGAACTCGGTTTGCAGTACGCCGTAAAGGGGGTGGGAATGCTCAAAAATGAAGCAGACTTCAATAATCTCATCATTGGCTATAAAGAAGGAGGACAAACCGAAGGCGCTACACAAAACACGGAAGCAGGCACCCAGAATCAGACTGATCAGAAACGGGCGCCGATCTATCTGCAGGACGTAGCACAAACTTCCTTTACCAAGAAACCTCCGGAAAACATTGTCCGCATCAACGGCCGGCGTTGCATTGGTCTGTCGATCTACAAGGAAAACCAGTTCAATACCGTGAAGGCGGTTGCCGAGATCACGGAGGCGCTGCAGGTTATTGAAAATGCTTTGCCCGGCTACCGTTTTGAGGTGATCTCCAATCAGGGTACTTTTATCGAACAGGCTGTGGATGAAGTGGAGGAAACAGCCTTGATCGGTATTCTGCTGGCCGTAGTGATCCTTTTTCTGTTCCTGCAGCGTCTGGGAACTACACTGATCATTAGCATTGCCATTCCCATCTCCATCGTGGCCACCTTTAGCCTGATGTACTTCAATGGACTGACCATTAATATCATGACGCTTGGCGGCCTGGCCCTGGGAGCGGGTATGCTGGTGGATAATGCGATCGTGGTGCTGGAAAATATTTTCCGAAATCACGAATCGGGGGCCGATGTTCGATCGGCCGTTATCACCGGTACAGCTGAAGTAGGGGGTGCTATTACTGCTTCCACGCTTACCACCATCATTGTCTTTTTACCGGTGATCTATCTGCAGGATGCAGCGGGGGAGCTATTTAAAGATCAGGCCTGGACGGTGACCTTCTCCCTCTTGTCTTCGCTGTTTGTGGCTATTTTCGTGATCCCAATGCTGTATCACCGCTTTTACCGGCGAAGACCGGCACCGGCTAAAGCAAGATCGCTGCAACTCAATGCCTACGGGCGATTCCTCCAAAAACTCTTGCCTATTAAATGGGGCATTATCCTATTTGCGGCCCTTCTGGTAGCTGGTGCCGCCTGGATCTATCCATCGATCGGTACGGAGTTTATGCCGGCTGCGACGACTAAGAAATTCGAAATGGATATTCAGTTGCCGGAAGGTACGGTGCTGGATCGCACTTCCGCTACTGTTGGTAATATAGAAGAGCTGATCCAGGATGCTCTGCCGAATGATCTGAAATTTGTCTACAGTCATATCGGACCGGAAACCGAACTGGAAAGCGGTCAATCTGCCGTTTTTCAGGGAGAACATACCGCCGTCATGAATGTGGCACTGATTGACAGTACCCGATTGGGAACGCAAAAAGTCATTGAGGCACTGGATCAGGTAACCTCCGGCATTTCCGGTGTCAGGATCACTTATACACCGGAGACCTCTTCGCTAAACAGCATATTGAGAACGGAAGAAGCACCACTCGTAGTAGAGATCAAAGGGGATGA
This sequence comes from Lewinella sp., assembly GCA_020436695.1. GTDB lineage: Bacteria > Bacteroidota > Bacteroidia > Chitinophagales > Saprospiraceae > Flavilitoribacter. The sequence goes on from JAGQXH010000351.1 coordinate 5,848, forward strand.
CTTGGAGACGATTGAAAGTCTTACCCAAAGTGTCCGGAGCAAAATGGCGGAATTGCCCGGATTGTTGAACCTGCAAACCTCCATTGAGCAGGGTGCACCGGAAGTGGAAGTACTTTTTGACCGGTTCAAACTGGGGCTTTACGATCTGGATATGAATAATGTGATCACACAGATCCAGGATCAGTTGCAGGGGAAAGATGCCGGTCGACTGGAAAAGGCCGGAGAAATGATCGATATCCGGCTGCTTCTGCCGAGGCAGGGACTCAGCAGTTTTGAGAATATGACCATTAAAGCCGGTGAAAAGGTATATCGCCTCGAAGAAATTGCCACCCTGAAAACTTCGACGGCTCCAAGAGAAATTCATCGACGCAATCAAAGCCGGATCGGCAAAGTATACGCCCAAACGGATGATCAGGTGCCTTTGGAGTTCGTCGCGAATCAGATCAGAGAACAAGTCAAAAGTATTGAACTGCCCGTTAATTACAGCATTGCGGTAGTGGGAGATGAAGCCCGCCGGGAGCAGTCTATCCAGAGTCTGACCTTCTCGCTGCTGCTCTCCATTATCCTGGTGTACATGGTCATGGCATCCCAGTTCGAATCGCTGATCCATCCCTTTACCATATTGCTGACGGTGCCGCTGGCGGTAGTTGGGACCATCGCTACTTTTTACCTGCTGAATGCTCCGCTGAATATCATGGCCATCATTGGTATTGTCATGCTGGTGGGCATTGCCGTCAACGATGCCATTATCCTGGTAGATCGGATCAATCAGTTGAAACGCAGCGGCATGAACAGATCCGAAGCGATCATCCTGGCCGGACAGCAACGCATTCGCCCGATATTGATGACAAGTCTGACTACCATTTTGGCACTACTACCGTTGACATTCGGCTTTGGAGAAAGTGCTTCCTTGCGGGCACCAATGGCCTGGGCGGTGATCGGAGGTCTGGTGACTTCTACCTTATTGACGCTGGTGGTGATCCCGTGTGTGTATGCAGTGATTGATTTTGGAAATGGAAGTATCAATCGCAATGTTGAAGAGCAGTATTAGTTTTCATAAGCAGTGCCCATTAAAATTGATATTGAAATTGCCATTGATATTTAAAAATAAACATGACTAACCTACTCCATAGAAAGGTAACGATCTGCATGATCTTCATAGGGCTGACCCTCCTGGGGTACATCTCCTATAAGCAATTGCCGGTAGAGCTGCTGCCTAATGCAGAGCTACCCATGCTGTTCGTGCAGGTTAGAGCCATCACCCAGGTTAGTCCGCAGTACATGGAGCAGCAGGGCGTGATCCCGGTGGAAGGTGCGATCGGCACTTTGGAAGGAGTAGAAAAGATCGAAACCCGCATTAACGGCAATCAGGCTTTTATCCAGGTCAGTTTTGAACAGGACGTTCGCTTTAAATATGTATTCCTGAAGTTGCAGCAAAAGATCGATGCCGTGAAGCGACAGCTGCCGGCCGATCTGTTTGTAAATGTGGCCAAAATCGATCTGCAGCAGTTGACCAATCAGTTCCTGGAATTGCAGATACGCGGTAGCGGCGGCACGGACCGCCTGCGCAATGTGAGCGAAAAAGAGATCCGGCCGGCTTTTGAGAACCTAAGCGGGGTGGCATCGATCAACGTATTTGGCGGACGGGAAAAGAATCTGGAGATCCTGCTGGATAAACAGGCCGCCGAACCACATCACATCACTCCGGAGACAGTGCGTTCCCGCCTGACCCAGAATTCCGGTAGCCGGGCTTTAGCCGGATTTGTGTACGAAGGAGATTATCGCTACTTCATCCGCACCGCTTCAGAATACACCGAGGTAAAGGATATTGAGAACATTGTTATGGCTCCCGGCCCGATCCTGCTGAAGGATGTCGCACAGATCTCTTTTGGCGTAGATGAAGAAACGAGCATCAGCCGGGTGAACGGTAAAGATGCCATCTCCATGACGATCACCAAGGCGTCTCAGGCCAATATTATCGATCTGTCACATCAATGCCAGGACCTGATCGATCAGTTGAATGAGCAACTTCGGGCCAAGGATGTCGAGATCGTGGTGCAACAAAATCTGGCGGACCGCATGGAAGAAAATATCCAGCAGATCATCAACCTCGGTCTGATCGGCGGGCTGCTGGCCATTTTGGTATTATGGGTCTTTCTCAAAGACCTGCGGTTGATCTCGGTAATTGCCGTGTCTATCCCCATTTCGGTTTTTGCAGCTTTCAACCTTTTTTACGGTGCCGGGATCAGTATCAACAGTTTGACACTGGTAGGGATGGCGCTGGCCGTAGGGATGTTACTGGATAACAGCATTGTGGTGCTGGAGAATATTTATCGCCTGGTATCCGGAGGGATGCCGAACGAGAAAGCTGTTACACGGGGTGTTTCGGGAGTGGTCAAAGCTATTTTGGCTGCTACACTGACTACAGCTACGGTTTTTTTGCCCTTTCTGTTTTTCGGTAACTATTTGGTTGCCCTGATCGGAAAGCACATCGGTGTATCCATCATTTCCACGCTCTTTGTGTCATTGCTGGTAGCGCTGCTGCTAATCCCTGTGCTGGCCTATATGGTGTTGTCGTTATATTCCGAAAAGAAGGAGGTATCGTTCGGACAGTCCAAGGTGAAAACCCGCATCGAACGGCTCTATCTGGTCTTATTAAAAAGCAGCCTGCGTTCCCCGGCCCGGACCATCATTGGCGGCCTGCTGCTCTTCTTCATCACCACCTTCGCGGTGATGGCCGTGAGTATCAACACCAGCGAAGAAGTAGCATCCGATCAGATCGATGTATTCGTGACCATGCCGAAGGGATCCACCATTGAAAATACAGATAAAATCGTCCGGGAGATCGAAGC
>JAGQXH010000352.1 GCA_020436695.1 Lewinella sp.
GGTCGCGAATAAGCACCCGGTGCAGGGTGTCCGGGTAAGCGGCTGAGGTGATCGCAAAGTAAAAAGGAGGTTTGTTCCAGCCGAGTTCTACGGCTTTGCGACGGTATGCTCTCTCGTACTGATCCGGGCTGATCGAAAATTTCCCATCGATACTGCTGGGCAGATAACACTGTATGGGATCCCCGGGCGTACAACGACTCAGACCAAAAGCAAAAAAGCTGATGACCAACAAAGTCGGTAAAAACAGCAATAATCTTTTGATCACATATCGCAGCATGCTCTAAATTTCAGGGTTGCTTTATTGCTGTTTTAACCGGATCAGACTGGATACAAAACCCGGTGAGATCGGGGTCAAAGGCGTTTCAAAGCGGTTGTGAATGGCAATCCGGGCTCTTGGTGTAAAAATGTAGATCTCCGGCTGTTCATCATAAATGATGGCCTGGAGTTCCCGGTACAGCTTAAATCGTTCCTCCTCGTCAAATGTAGTAAGTATACGGTCAATAAGGGCATCGGTTTCGGCATTACCGAATCCGGTATAATTCTGCCCCTGCGAATGATAGTTCTGGCGTGGGTTCCAGATGGTGGGAGAGGGAAATGTACGGCCCACCGGAACGATCTCAAAGTCACCGACATGAAATCTGCGTTGTATCTCATTCCATTCTCCCGGTTTGATATTGATACCGATACCGGAGGGCTTCATTTGTTCTTTGATCAGTAATGCTACCTGCTGACCGGTTTGAGATTCGACCGGCACATCAAAATTCAATACCATCTCAACCTGAATGCCGTTGATCATTTTATCGACGGTTCCATCCTGGTTAGTATCTTCCCAACCCGCCTCTTTAAGAAGACTCTTGGCCTGCTCAGTATCATAGGGGAGTGGTTGCAGCTCTTTGTTTACGAAGGCAATCGAGGGAGGTACCGGCCCGAATAGGCGGTCTCCAAATCCATTATAAATAGTTTGAATGATCTGCTCGGCATCCATGGATAGTGCCAGTGCTCGCCGTACGTTTTTACTGGAAAGTTTGGGTGAATGAGTATTCAAACTGAGGAGGGATCGTACCAGTTGAGGGAATGATTCCAGGTTGTAACACTGTTTCACCAGGCTGTCTTCACTGATTTGGATGTAAGCATCCGGAGACAGCTCCGGCACCAGATCGATATCTTCGCCTTGGATCATTGAAATGGCTGTGGCCGCCTCGGCAATGGGCTGGAAGATGATCTTGTCGGGATAGGCACCCAGCATGGGATAGTCATCCGCAAGATCATCGCCCCACCAGTTCTCCTTTTTACTGAGTGTGATCATTTGGCCGGTAATCCAGTTGTCCATGCGGTAGGCCCCGCAACCGGTAATACCGGCCGGTTCCCGGGAATATTGTGGCTCACTGAACTGTTGTGCAAAACGCTCCAGTTCTTCCTTATATTTATCAAGCTGACCTTCAGTGAAAAATGCCTGTTGGGGGATCTTCGCCAGAATGCCCTCCGGATCGTAATGATAGGCGGGCATGATATACACGGTATTGCTCACAATCTCCTCTCCGAGTTGATCCTGTTGCTTGGTGGTCACGGAGAAGTGTTTTGGGTTATCCGGATCAATCTCTACCGAATCAAGAATTCTAAGGTATGGTCCAAAACGGGTATCATTGATCCCGGGATGTAAAGCGGCTTTTACCGTAAACAGATAATCGAGTGCCGTCACCGGGCTTCCGTCGTCCCAAACAGCCTCTTCCAGGATATCAAAAGTGTACCGCATTCCGCCTTCATCCGTAGGGGTGATCTCCGGGCGCTCTTTTACCAGTACCGGAGTCATTTCCAGCGTAGTGGGGTGAATGGTCTGCAGCGGCAAAAAGATCAGTTGATTGATCTGATCGGCATAACCCGAACTGGTGAGCATGGGATTGATAAAGTCAGGCTCAGCCCGCTGCCGGATGATCACTTCATTGCCCGTACGGCTACAGGAGGATTCGTTAAGCATGGAATCATTCCTACAGGCGGCAAATAATACTAGCAAGACCATGATCAGCAATGGCCCCGGGGTGTTTAAGTATCTCATAGGTTCCTGGCAGATTCGGTTAAAAATTGATAATGGGGTAAATTTATTTTTGTTACTGAGTAATTAGTTCGAATGGTGCAATTTGAATTCATTTAGAAAGAAACCGGGACGTATGGGAGTAGCTTTTGCGTCATATTTGTTGCTGATCACGATACGCTCCTGTGGAGAAAACAGGAATATGCCCGGCTGGGCATCATAGATCATTTCCTGAAACTGCAACATCATCTGGTTGCGCAGATCAGCATCGAGGGTAGTCCGGATCTGCTCGATGAGCCGGTCCGATTCCGCGTTGCCGAACCCCATACGGTTACCGCCGCCGGGAACGGCAGCTTCTGTACTCCACAATTGTTTAGGATCCTGTGGCAGTGGGTCCTGTGACCAGGCGCCGGAGAAAACATCAAAGTCCAGCCGGCCGAAATCTTCGCGGATGGCATTGAATTCCTTGGCCTCTATGACCAACTCGACTCCAATGGGAGCCAGTGCATTCTTATAGAATAACGCAAGATCCTGGCTAAAGCGCGAATTCGTAGAAGTCAGGAAACGCAAAGTCATTTCCTGACGCTGTTCGTTAATAACCTTATCGACCGTACCGTTTTGGTTGGTGTCTTCCCAGCCGGCTTCCTGTAGCAGGGCCTTCGCCTTTTCCGGATCGTATTTGATCAAAGGCAGATCATGGTGATAAGAAGGCTGAGAGGGGTGGAAAGGAATGGCGATCCGCTCGGCCAGCCCGGCGTAAAGTTTTTCAATGACCTGATCCACATCCAGTGCATGGGCCAGCGCCCGCCGTACTTTAGGGTCCCGTAGCTTGGGTATCCGTGTATTAAAGCCGATGTAGTAGATTTGAAATGCCAGTGGCGTAAAGAGATTGAAGCGGTTGGTAAAGGAGGTGTCTTCCCGGAATCTGACAAAATCGCGGCTGTCGATCTGGCTCGCTACTTCTACCTCACCTGATTGTAATGCACTGGTTGCACTGGTTTGATCGGTGATTATTCTGAAGTTCAATTCTTTGGGATAAGCCTCCAGCGTGGATTGAGCACCTGCCAGTTCATCGGCCCACCAGCTCTCTTTTCTCGTAAGCCGCAGGTATTGTTCAGTAACCCACTCTTCCAGACGGTACGGCCCGGAACCGGAGATCATTGATGGTTCGCGGCTTCTCTCCGTGGAAGTGAAGGAGAGGGCAAAATCAGCAAGCTCGGGATTCGTCTCTACCAGTTCTGCCGCTTTTTTTGAATCAGACAGATCGGCAATGGAATATTGAGCCATGATCCCTTCTGGGTCGTAAATATGGGCTGGTTGGATGGACGTGGTACCCAATGCTGCTTCGGCCAGCATATACTTGTTATTACTCCGAATGGTAAAACGCTTCGGATTATCGGGATCAATCTCTAATTCTTTGAAGTAATCATAATACGGCCGTAACGGTGGCGGGGCAATATCCGGATGCAACATAACTTTTACGCTGAAGGCAACATCCTCCGCAGTAATGGGCTGCCCGTCGTCCCATTTCGCTTCCGGGCGTAATTCAAAGGTATATGCAACACCTCCGGCCAGCGGGCCAGCGGTTATTTCTTCAATCTCAGCCCGGCCAGTTGCCAGTTGCGGGACCAATTCCAACGTTTCCGGATCGAATTGTAACAGTGCCTGGAACAATTGCTCATTGATCACCCGGCTATAGGCATGAAAAGTAGTGGCCGGATTAAGCCGGTCAGGCTCAGAGGGTATCCGGGCCGTGATGGATAAGGGCTGTTCGTCAACTTCAGGAACATCTTCACCACAGGCGGAAAAGCTAAAAACGATCAAGAATAACCAAAGGAACCTGAGAGGGGAATGGATCATGGTGTTCATGGATTTACGATAAAGGCACTAAATTAACAGTTTTCCCGACTATTATATAATTCCATCCCGGAAATGAATTTGTTTTATGGGTGGGTAAAATTCGGAGTAGCCGGAAAACAGGATGGTCCTTATTACAATGTCAACAAAATTCTATGACCCCAAATTGAAAGGTTATATTCCTCAATTAGCGATTCGATGCTGCATGGCTCCCTTGTTACATTGCTGTTCACTCAAGGTCACAATGCCGCAATGGAACAATGGAACATGAACAATGTTATCTATTTCAATTGACAGCATGCTCATCGAAGATTACGGATTCCCGGCCGTCTAGAGAAGCATCGCAAAAATCAACTCCTGCAGACTTTCTTCCAGCATAAAAGCAAACACGCCGATCCCGGCTGAGCGAAAAGCCAGTAACATAGGGCCGCGGAAAGACCAGATCCGGCAAAAAACGCGGAAGATTCCTTCGGCCAGAAAGGCTTTTTGCAGAATATTTTCGGCAGCCGGTAATATCATTATTAAGGCAAGAGGCAATAACAAACGCCACAGAAAGGAAAGCACCTGATGTTTGGTGAGCTGCTGTAGTAGGATATGTATCCGAAATTGCGACATGTGGCGTTTGGTTCTTGAAAACTTATACTGTTCTCAATCCAAAGCCTGTGCCATAATTGTAACTTGCAGTAATTCAGTTTTTTATAATTGGTGTTTCGAAGGGGATACACATTTTTGCTGTGCGAAGTTGAACGAAAAGTGTCCGATATCGAACACTTTTCGTGCCCGGTTTCAGGGGTTGATCATTCGGAAAGCTCGCCCCGGATATTCCAGTTGATACTTTCTCCGGTGCGGTTTCTGAAAGATTGCCATTGACCATCAGAAGACTGATACAGCCAGTCGCCATTGGTTTTGCCGGGGCCGGCATCGCAGCCGATGGACTGTTGCTCACTGGCATGGGTCAGACCAATGGCGATCCAGAGATCGTCCCCGGTGATATCCACCGGCGTGGAAAGCGTATGAATACTCCACCGCAAAGGGGTGATCTCATTCGTAATATCAGCGGAGTAAAGCGGTGGTTGCCCCGGGAAAGACGGTGTACCTTCGCCGTAAATAAAAAGCTCGGCCTTTTGTGGTTTAGCGCCCATAAAATAGGTGACGCGCAACAACTGGCGGCCGGTAAAAGGCCCGGTAATATCGGAAGGAAAAAGGACCGCCGCTTCGTGATAGCCGGTCGCAAGTAACGGACCGGATGCATTCTCGCCGTCGTAGCTCAACAAATTAGCGCCCAGCTCATCCTTTTTGCAGCCGGTGCCGACCAGAAAAAGGCCGGCAAATAGGAAGTAGAATAATTGTTTCATTGGTCAATGCTTTTGGAAGCCGAAAATAGATAAAAACGACAGGTAGAGGGGTTAAAGCAGCATTAAGACGTGTTAAATGTTTCTAAATGGCATTATCCGTTGATCCGTTAATCAGTTGCCAAACCGGCAACTGATTAACCGGCAACTGGCTAACCGGCAACCGCAATCATCTTACTGATCCCGAAAACCGAATGCCAGTTTCATGCGCTGATAGATCTCTGTGTTTTCGTAAATGCCGCTGAATAGATCCGCGCCGGGGCCGTAGGCAAAAACGGGAATAAGGGTTCCGGTATGATAATCGGTCGTAAAACCGGACTTGATCTTTTCCATGGTAGAGCCGGGATTGATGGCAAAGCCTCCCGTTTCGTGATCGGCCGTAACCACGATCAGGGTTTCTTTATCGGCTTTGGCAAAATCGAGTACAGCACCGATGGTTTCGTCAAAATCGATCATCTCGCTGATGATGTAGTCCGCATTATTGGCGTGTCCGCCCCAGTCGATCTGTGCGCCTTCTATCATGAGAAAAAAGCCTTTTTCACGACTGCGGTTGCTCAGGAAATTGGTGGCCACCTGAGCAGCCGGCTTTAAAAAATCCCGGCCTTGCTTTTCTGTTTTAGGACTGTCTTCATCGGTGAGATAGGCCAGGTTCTTGCTATAGTCCAGCACGATCTCGGTAAGGGGCTCCTTTGTATAGTCCGATATATAATACCCTTTGGTAGCCAATTCTTTCAGCAGATCCCGTTTGTCTTTTTTGCGGTTGGAGAAATATTTTTTACCTCCTCCGATAAACAGGTCGATCTCTGTTTCGACGAAAGATTCGGCGATCTCCTCCATCTTATTCCGGGAGCTAACGTGACCGATAAAGGCAGCCGGAGTAGCGTGCACAATAGTCGAAGTCGCCACCAGACCCGTAGCCAGACCGTGTTCTTCCGCTTCTTCCAGAATGGTCTTTACCGCACTGGTATCCGGACTGACCCCGATTGCGCCGTTGTAGGTTTTTATGCCGGAAGCGAAGGCGGTTGCTCCGGCGGCGGAATCAGTGATCAGGTTACTGGAAGAGTAGGGCTTGTGCAAACCCACTACAGGAAATTCCTCCAGATTCAGCCGGTTGCCGTTATAGTACATGCCGGCAGTGATCTGGCTGATGCCCATACCGTCGCCGATCATTAGAATAACGTTTTTCGGATGTTTTTCCAATAAAACAGGAGGGGTAGCAGGCGGGGGCACTACCGCTGCATCTAAAGCCGGTTGCCTGGAAGTACAGGCACCTACCGAGCAGATCAGAAATACAAACCAAAGTCTTTTGATCATAGTAAGCGGTTTATTCATAGCAATTACCATTGCCCGGGCGAAACACGGTCGCCAGCTCACTGAATAAGTGCATAACGTTTACCGGGTAGGGTTTTGATCATGCCTTTGAACTCTAGGTTCAGCAGCAAAGTAGCCAGGGTACTCCCTTTCAGCTGAGTAGCGAGGGTTAAACGATCGATCCCGACTGTATCTTGTTCCCGTAACAAATCTACAATTAATTTCTCTTCCGTCGACAATTCTATAAACAGTTGTGTCTGTATCGGACGGTTTTGGTCATTCTCTTCCCAGCGCATCACGTAGGCAATATCTTCCGCGCTTTCGATCAGGGCCGCACGATGACTTTTGATCAACAGATTGCAACCCTCGGAGTGCGGATCATTTCTTCGTCCGGGGAAAGCAAAAACATCTTTGTTGTAGTCATTGGCAAAATTGGCGGTGATCATTGACCCTCCTTTCCGGGCGGTCTCTACGACGATCAGGGCATCGCAAAGCCCCGCTACGATCCGGTTGCGCATCGGGAAATGTTCTCTTTCCGGCTGGGTAATGCTGGTGTACTCACTCAACAAGCCGCCCTGCTCACACATCTGGCGAGCTACCGTCCGGTGTCCTGCCGGATAGATCCTGGCCAGGCCATGGCCCAGTACACCTAAGGTAGGTACACCGGCTGCCAGGCAGGCGCGATGTGCGCAGATGTCTACCCCGTAAGCCAATCCGCTGATGATCTGTACGTCGTATGCGCGTAAACCTTCCACCAGTGCTTCACAACTTTGCAGGCCCTGAATGGATGGTTTACGGGTGCCGACGATGGCCACGGTTCGTGGATGATCCAGGCCGGCATTGCCCTGGTAATACAGCAGGACCGGGGCATCATTGTAAGCTCTCAATCTAGCCGGGTAGTCTTTATGCAGATAAAAGAGTGCTTGGATCTGGTGTTGTTCAATGAAGTGCAATTCCCGTTCCGCTATCTGCAGTACGTCCTGTTCCAGAATACTCCTGGCGATCTGTTCCCCGATCCCTGGAATGAGCAGCAGTTCTTTTTTGCGGGCGGTAAATACGTCCCGGGCGCTGCCGCAGTAGGCAATGAGTTGCCGGGCATTCACCGGACCGACCAGGGGGAGTTGAGTCAGTCCGATCTGATACAGTAATTCGTCCATGTTCCATTAGATTCCCGATCACCTCCGGCGTGGTAAGCCGCATAGGATTTGCGGATAGCCGGTGGTTATCACATCATGAAAATTGATAAAAACGGGAACTGACAATAGGTAGGAATTACAAATTAAAGTTAATCGACAAGGATAATCCGATGATAAAAAATAGGATGCGCTGATAATTTCCCGAATGCTGCCCAAGTTAGCTTTATTTGGGAAAAATAGCAATCTTTGTTGTAAAAATCAGCTGCATCATGGCAAAGGAAACAACCTTGCTTCCCAAAATGGAAGTGCTTATTATTATCATCTTTTTCATTGGTTTCGTGATCTGGGCTTTTGATAAATGTGGTGATACCAAGCGGGCCTACAGCGAATTGTCCGGCTCCGATACCGCTACGCTGGACGAACTGATGAATCGTAGCGACAGCCTTGCCGGCCTGGAACTGCCTACTCCTGATTCTTCTACCCTACAGCCAAAGAGAACCACTGCCGAGCCTGTTCGCCGTGCCCCTGCCGAGAAAGGAACAGTGCTGTACATCACCATTGACGGTATGAATCTTAGAGATGAACCTACCCTACAGGGCAAAGTACTTACCCGTCTGAACCTCTATGAAGAAGTCACTTTTCTGAATGAAGTAACTGATTCTACCCAACAGATCAATCTCGGAGGTGTCACGGTCGAGGAGCCCTGGGTGAAAGTGCGGGGCAGAGGGCACGAAGGCTGGGTATACGGTGCCGGAGTGGAATACTATAAAAAGAAACTGGAAGGAGCGAATTGAGCTCCGGTCGAGGAATGTTTGACGGCTTCGGAAAACTACCAATCGTTCGAATTGTTTGTCGTCAACCGTTCACCGTCGGCGGTCCGCTCAAATGCTTCTTCGTAATCCGGGCTTTCCGTTCCCATCCATTTATCCCAAAAAGTAAAATACAGCCCAAAATTGAAGCGGAACTGCTTGTGGTGCAGGTCGTGATGTGTTGCCCCGATGATCCAGCG
>JAGQXH010000353.1 GCA_020436695.1 Lewinella sp.
CACTGGCCGGTTGTCCCGATAGTGACAATGACGGCATCCCGGATAGTGAAGATGCCTGCCCGACTCAGGCCGGTCCGGCGGAAATGAACGGCTGCCCGGATACCGATGGCGACGGCTTGTCGGATGCCGTAGACGGGTGTCCGGAACAGGCCGGTCCGCCCGAAAATAACGGTTGTCCGTACGGCGACCGCGATTACGACGGTGTACCAGATAATGAAGACCGCTGCCCGGATCAGGCCGGCCCGGTGGATAACAACGGCTGTCCCTACCCGGATTCAGATGGTGACGGCATACTGGATAAAGACGATAAATGCCCGGATACCGTAGGACCGGTTTCTAATGCAGGGTGCCCGGAAGTTGAGCAGGAAGAGCAGGACGTTCTGGATTTTGCTACCCAAAATGTGCGCTTTGCACTGAATGATGACCGACTACTGCCGGCTAGTATGCCGATACTGGATGAAGTAGCCCGCGTGATGCTGGAGTTTCCTTCGTACAATCTGCGTATTGAAGGGCATACCGATGATCAGGGAGATGCGGCCTATAATCAGAATCTGTCACAGGCGCGCGCGCGGCGTTGTTTTGAATATCTGCAAACCAAGGGCGTACCGGCAGCAAGAATGCAGTATTCCGGCTTTGGTGAATCGCGTCCGATTGCCAGTAATCGGACGGAAGCCGGACGGCTACAGAACCGGCGGGTGGAATTTTCTCTGTTCAAGTAATACCGGGAACGTAAGACGCAGCCGAAATAGAATTGGTGCCGAACCCGGAGTCAAGCGCTTTCCAAGCGCGCGTAGTATAGAAAAATGCGCACTTGGAGAGTGCCCAACTCCGGTTTGATATGGCCTATGGAAAATTGCTGTTAATCAGTTGATTAACCGGCAAGAGTCCCTCCTGTAAAATGGGTTTTCAAATCCTTATCGGCTACCGAAAACCATCTGCTGTAAGCAGTTTACCGTGAAACGTCTACCTGCCTGTTTTCAAACATTTCTAAATTTATTACCCACAAATACACTGAGATCAATAAGTTATTCGTTATGTAAACGATATATATCAAATCAATCCATCCAAACTCGCCTTTTCTTCATAGTCAACTCCAGCAAGATCATTATATTGTAGTACAGCTGACACGGCTGCCCCGCTCTTTGCATTGAAGAGCATGATCCTGTCTGCCTGCCCGTGACGGTTATCAGCGCTTTTGTTACCTAATTGTATTACTCCCCCCTCCGGTTCAATCTTTATTAAGTTCCGGGTCATCCTATTCAAAAGATTTAACTCTTGGCTTATTGATCTCCCTCTTAATAAGCCTGTCATTCCTATTGTTTCATTTAAAAAAGCATCATTGAAATGAGAACCTTAATTGTGTTAATCTGTGTGCTAACCATGAATCTTTCCCTCCATGCTCAAAAAAACAATCTTGAAATCGGTCTATTTGTCGGCGCTTCCGTTATGGGAGGAGACCTGGTCCGGTCTAATCTGGGATCGGTTAGCGACGCCAATCTTGCCTATGGACTGATATTGCACAAGTACGTTAATGCCAACCTGGCGGTGCGGCTCAATGCATTGAATACCCGCCTGGTATCCAGTGATCTGAAGCCCTCGCAATCGGAGGATGGCCAGATCTTTTCCTCGGAAACCTCACTTACCGAGTTGTCTGTTCTGGTTGAATACGATATTCTGGGACACCGTCGCAACTTTCAGGCCACGGCGGGTGGACTTTCACCGTACATTTTTCTTGGTGCCGGTGCCGCACTGACCGACCCGAAACCGACTTTCGGAGAAGACAGTGAGGAAGTAACTTTAGACAAAGAAGCCAATTATTCCAAAACCCGTTTTATTCTCCCCTTCGGTGCCGGCTTGCGTTACAACGTATCCGATAAAATGGCGCTTGGATTTGAACTTGGCGTACGCCCTGCTTTTTCCGATTATCTGGACGGCATCAGCCAGTCGCGCAACCCAGATAAAAATGATTGGTATGGCTTTGGCAGCTTCCAGTTCTGGTACAATCTTTCTAAAAATGCGGTAAAATAACTGATTGATAAGGCAGCAAACAGCCCCTACAAATAGCTGACACCCGGTTAAAAGAGTGATCTACTATTCTGTGAATAATTACGTGTCCGGCATCCGCGTCCTGCTATCAGGCGCGGATGTCTATTTTTAGGCCTTCCCCTAAACACAGATAGAGCGCGGAGCAGAATATTTCCTAACTTGCGGCCAGTTTTAAAAAAAGGTAAAATTCATGTCAACGCCCTACCTGCCCCGCACCCGTGCCCAGGAATCCCGGGCCGCTATCGAGCGGCTTTACATAGCCATGCGTCATTTGTTTATTCGTGGAAATTACAAACCGCTGGGGGTTTCCGGTGAGGCCATGATTGAAGCTATGATGGTACTTTGTCCGGAAATCTATGGCTCCATTGCCGATCCGGAACGGGTGGAACTGGACGGCTTGCTTTATATCTTTCAGCGACTGCCACGCGGCATAGAAGAATGTCAGTTCATCCGGCTGATCTCCCGGGAAGGTTACGAGGATGCACACTTCGAACCGATCATACCTCCCAAGAGACGTCGCAACTGCTATCGGATCGATGAGACTGAAATGTATATCGAGATGACCCGGGGACGCAGCGATATCTACGATGTACTGACCCATCTGACTTTCATGTATATAGAGGCAGAAAAGATCCGCCGGAACAGTGAAGATCACCGGGGAAGGAAAAAACGGGAGTGGAAAATGTTGGAAGAGATCATTCGCCGGGAACAAAAGGGGGAGGAGTTTAACCGGGAAGTGGCCTATACTTACCTGAGTACTTTATTGGGGCGTACTTACGAGGAAACCCTGGAGGCCTGCGAGCGCTTTGCGCGCGATAAGAACATCAACAGTATTTTTCAGATTACCTACTGGCTGGGCTATCGATCAACGGAGGAAGCAGTGAACAGCAATGATCGTGAGATCGTTTTCTCTTCTGCTTTACGCGAACGGATCGGCCACCACTATTACGGCGAGGTATGGGCGCAGAACATCAAGCAATTCCTGTTGGAAAAAGGCCTGTTGGATCGCCCTTTGCACATCATCAGCGCCAATCTGCACAGTGTGATGAATACCCTTTATGCACCGGCGGTATTCAGAGAATTGAAAAAACCACTGGAAGAGGTTGCCCGCGAACTCAGTATGCCCGAGCAGGACGAACTGCGACAGCAGGTGGCGGAATACGCCATGAAAAACGGCATGTATGAGTTAAATGATCATAGTGGGACCAACATTGCCGTTCAGATCTTCGATCTGGCAAAGATTGATCCTGAAACTTTATCTTCAGAACTGAAATGGGATGCGGATTATCTCAAAGAGGAAAAGCCTGTCATTCTGGTCATGGACTATGCCTTTGGTGAGCAGGCTTACGAAACCCTGGATGAGTTGCTGAAACCTTTTGAAAGAGGAGAAGAAAAGATACCACTGCGCATCGGGTCGATCAATATTATGGGAAAAGCCGGCATTCTGGAAGGAGGCAAAGGAGATATCATGGTACCTACTGCACATATATTTGAGGGAACCGCCGATAATTACCCTTTTGATAACGATTTCACCAAGGATGATTTCGCCGGCTTTGGCCTGCAGGTTTTCGAAGGTCCGATGATCACGGTATTGGGCACCTCACTACAGAATAAAGATATTCTCCGTTATTTCCTGCGTTCCTCCTGGCGGGCTATTGGGCTGGAAATGGAAGGAGCACATTATCAGAAAGCCATTCAGATCGCTACGAAAATACGCCGTTACGGCCTGGAAGAAGATGTGGTATTGCGCTATGCTTATTACGCTTCGGATAATCCGTTGATCACCGGCCATACCCTGGCTTCCGGTAGTCTGGGGGTGGATGGTGTACGACCTACTTATCTGATCACGGTGAAGATGTTGGAGAGGATACTCAGGAGGTGATATGGTGATGTGGTGAGTGACGCACTAAATCACCATATCACCACATCACAATATCGCTATATGATCATTGCTAGTTAAGCGGCACCATAAAGCCTACATTCACCCCAAATCCCTGATTCCTAACTTTCTCGTCAACAAGGGGGAAATCGTACAGCTCGGTAAAGCCGTGCATGTAGCGGGCATCTGCGAAGAATTTACCGAAGTTAGTAGTATAGCTGATACCAGCACCGGCAGTAGCACCCACTTCAAAACGGTTATAGTTGATATCATCCAGATTGATATTCGTGGAACCCAGGTCAATGTCTACCAGCACCCGGGCCTTGGTATCGATGCGGCCGGAAGTAGCGTAACCGAAAGTCGGACCTGCGGTCAGATAGGCCTGGAAGCCTTCTCCTCCGAAAGAATACTTGGCCAGCAGCGGTACTTCCACGTAACTGAATTTGGTTTCCGCACGGCCACCCAGCGGTAAATTGAGGCCGAATACTTCCGTATTGTCGATATTAGCTTTCGTGGTAAAACCCTTTTTCAGGAAGTTCAATTCGGTTTGCAGGGCAAATTGATCGGTGATACCATATTCGGCTACCAAACCGAAGTTACTTTCGCTGATATTGGTGAAATCCGGGGCCAGTTCACCCAATGCTTCCGTAGTATTCAGATTATTGAAGTTCATTCCGCCCTTGATACCAACGGATACCTGAGCCGTGGCGAAGATGGCAAAAGCAAGAGCTGCAAGGGTCAATATAGATTTACGAGCGTTCAACATGACTGTGTTTCTTTTTTGTGATTAAATGCTGTCAGTGCTTGTTGCGTATTGACAGGGACAAATATGCGGGCCCGGCTAGTTAAGGTGGGTTAAGTTGCTGTTAGGTTTTATTTAAAATTTTAAGGTGATGTGCCCTGGAAGTGAATAAATTTTAAAATCTTGTCAAAGCTGTTAATTTTTATAACGGTGCTGGGTTTTGGGTACTCTGTATTCAGCATTCAACTCCCGGTAATAATGATGGAATTGCCCATGAATTGGAAAAAGATAGGAGAGCGCCTGGGGTACGATGGCTGGCGAAAGATAAAGGTGAAAACATTCGAATTGCCCAATGGCCGCGAAGCCGAGTTTGATATCATCTCCAACTATTCCTTTGTGACGGTGGCCGCATTTACGCAGGAGGGAGAAGCGATCCTGATCCGGCAATACCGGCCCGGTCCGGAACGCGAATTGCTTAGCTTTGCGGAAGGAGCCATCGATGAAGGAGAAGCACCGGAGACAGCGGCGCATCGGGAACTGTTGGAAGAAACGGGCTATGCTGCCGGTGAACTGATCTTTTTGAAAAAAAAGAACAGCGCCTACACCGATCAGACCCAGTATTTTTTTCTGGCTAAAAATTGCTGCTTTTTGCAGCCCCCCCGACCGGATGATAGTGAATTTTTATCCGTAGAGATCGTAACCGTTACATCTTTGAAGGCCCTCTTAAACGATCCGGAGGAGGATGCGTTTTGTAATGTGGATGCGGCTTACCTGGCGATGGCATACTTGGGGGTGTAGGAGCGATGGGGAGTTGGGATGATGGATTGCTGCAAAACCTAAAGTCCGGTATAGTACACGATGAGAACACCAAATTATAAAGTGGGCTGGTTAGTGCCCGATAAACTGGCCGCGTTAACTCATTTCCACTCGGATATTAGGCCCCATGAATTAGAGAATTCACCATTTTACCAACTTGCACCTGCAAGCATCAACCAATTCACTATGATCATCAATTTAAGAAACCTACTCTATGCATTCATCCTGCTATTTGTCGCGGCTGCCTGCAACTCCGGCAGCGAGGCTTCGGAGGATCAGACCACAGAAAGTCGAAAACCCAACATCATCTACATTCTGGCTGATGATCTGGGCTACGGTGATCTGAGCTGCTACGGTCAGGATCTGTTCTCTACCCCGAACATTGATCAACTGGCGGCCAATGGTATGCGTTTTACCCAACATTACTCGGGGAGTACCGTTTGTGCGCCCTCCCGTTCGGCCCTGATGACAGGTATGCATACCGGGCATACCTTTGTGCGAGGCAATAAGGAGATACAGCCGGAAGGACAATATCCCATCCCGG
This sequence comes from Lewinella sp., assembly GCA_020436695.1. GTDB lineage: Bacteria > Bacteroidota > Bacteroidia > Chitinophagales > Saprospiraceae > Flavilitoribacter. Next base: position 6,028 of record JAGQXH010000353.1, read on the forward strand.
ATGCGACCTATACTCTCGCCGAAGCATTGAAGAAAGCAGGCTATGCCACCGGTGCCTTCGGTAAGTGGGGGCTGGGATTTCCCGACTCGGAAGGAGATCCGGTCAATCAGGGGTTTGATACCTTTTACGGCTACAACTGCCAGCGAATGGGGCACCATTACTATCCGCATCATATGTGGTCAAACCGGGATTCCATTGTATTGGAGGAAAACGCCGGCCATCTCAAAGGGGCTTACGGACCCGACCTAATCCAGGAGCAGGTCCTGAGTTTCATCGAAACCAATAAGGATCAACCTTTCTTTTTGTATGTTCCTTCCATTATCCCGCACGCCGAATTGATCGCGCCCGATTCGATCATGGACAAATACCGGGGTAAGTTCCTGCCCGAGAAGGCCTACCAGGGATATGATGATGGACCGGATTACCGCCGGGGGCCTTACGAATCGCAGCTGGAATCACATGCAGCCTTCGCGGCCATGGTCGAAATACTGGACCGGCAGGTAGGGGAGATCGTGCAAAAAATAGCGGATCTGGGCCTATCCGAAAATACAATCATCATCTTTACCTCCGATAACGGCCCGCACGAGGAAGGTGGCGCCGATCCTGAATTTTTTGATAGCAACGGTCCTCTGCGGGGAGTGAAGCGCGATCTATATGAAGGCGGCATCCGGGTACCGTTCATTGCCAGTTGGCCGGGTAAGATCAAAGCGGGCACTACCAGCGATCATATATCGGCATTCTGGGATTTTTTTCCGACTATTGCCGATCTCGGCGGTATCGAAACACCACAAAACATTGACGGCATTTCCTATCTGCCCACCCTGCTGGGTGAACCTGGGCAGGAAGAACATGATTACTTATACTGGGAATTCCACGAAAGAGGAGGTCGCCTGGCGGCCCGTAAAGGCAACTGGAAAGCCGTGAAGTACAACGTACTGAAGGAACCCGATGCTCCGCTGGAGCTGTATGATCTTTCCGTGGACATCGATGAAACAGATAACGTAGCTGCGGCGCATCCGGAAATAGTGGAACAAATGGAGAAGATCTTCCAAACGGCTCGCACGCCATCGGAAGTCTTTACCTTCAACCAGGGGACATATTTGCAAAAGAATGATAACTGAGCAGGACGAGCATTTCATAAGAATGGCCATCGATCTGGCCCGGCGGGGTATGAACAACAACCAGGGCGGGCCTTTCGGGGCTATTGTAGTGAAGGACGGAGCAGTGATCGGACAGGGATATAATCAGGTCACTTCCCGGAATGACCCCACTGCGCACGCCGAAGTGGTGGCCATTCGGGAAGCCTGCCGTCATTTGGTACACTTTCAGTTGACCGGATGTGTATTATATACCTCCTGCGAGCCCTGCCCCATGTGCCTGGGCGCCATCTACTGGGCACGGCCCGCGCGCATCGTGTACGCGGCCACGCGGGAGGATGCGGCGGACGCCGGTTTTGACGACAGCTTCATCTACGCGGAATTGCCATTGCCGCCAGCAGAGCGCCGCTATGCCATGGAACATGGCTGCCGGGAAGAGGCGCAGGCCGTGTTCGGGGCCTGGAAGGCCATGGCCGGGAAAGTGGGGTACTGAGCGCTGCATGGCCCACCCCACTCCCCGTAAATGACGGCGTTGGCCTGGTTGGCAATAGCGCTGCTGCTCTGGGCCGCCACACGGGTCTTCAGCCGCCTGTCGGGCCTGTACCAACCGGGCGAGGAGATCCGGCTGACCGCTTCGGACCGTGCCTTGTTCCTGCTGCAAGGCGGATTCTACCAAGCCCTATCCCCGCAAGGCAAGGCACGCTTTGAGCACCGGGTGGTGGAGCTGGTGTATGAGAAGGACTGGGAGGGCCATGGCCTGGAAGTGACCCGCGAGATGAAGGTGCGCATCGCAGCGGCCTTGGCCCAGCTTACGTTCGGATTCAACGACCTGCTGCTGCTCCATTTCCGGCGGATCACGATCCACCCGGACGCCTACGGCACCTCCCGCACGGGCAGGCGCCACATAGGCGAGGCCGTGCCGGGCCTTCGGGGGCTGGCCTTCTCCTGGAAGCACTTCGTGGAGGGCTTCAGCAACCCGGGCGATGCCCTGAACGTGGGCCTGCATGAAGCGGCGCACGCGCTCTGGTTCGAGAACATGATCCCCAACGGGGAGTATGACTTCCTGCCTTCCGGGCTATTGGCCCTATGGAAGCGATCGGCCAGCGAGGAGATGGAACGCATCCGATCCGGCAGGTCCCGGCTGTTCCGCGCTTATGCGGCCACCAACGAGGCGGAATTTTTCGCCGTGGCGGTTGAGTATTTCTTCGAGCAGCCGGTGCAATACCGGGAGCGACTTCCGGAGCTGTATGCCTGCATGTGCAAACTGCTGCGGCAGGACCCGGCTTCGGGCGCAGCGGGGCCGGTGGCCGGAGCGGGGTGATCCCGTTACCGAAAGGGGTCCCTTCATGCCTCAGAAGACCCTGCGGCAGCAGTGGTGGGTCGGCCGGATATAATGACGAAGCCCCGCTGTGGCGGGGCTTCGTACTTTCCTGTTGGCCGACTAGGGCTCCCCTCGGCTCCGCACTGCTCCGCTCGGGGCAGGCTTCTCGCCCAGACCGCCCAACGAAAAACCCCAATCCGACGAGCACTTCTTTGAACTCCAC
>JAGQXH010000354.1 GCA_020436695.1 Lewinella sp.
CGCATTCCAGTAATAGACTTTCCAGTTCCGGTTCAGGGATCTGATTCGCCTGAGCGAGCTGGTCCAACACCGATTTAAAATCATTGGCACTGAGAATGGCGTTAGTCCGGCAAAAGGTCAGAGCCTGATCCACATATTCGGCATTCGATTTTCGGATGGATTTTTTGATCAGCAGCAACTGATCGCGGATATAGCGGGGCTTGGCCTGTTGTATTTGGGCGAAGTAGGCTCGGGCAGCCTCATGGTCGGTGAATAAGTCAGTCACCTGCTCCATGAGCCGTTTGATACTCTGGCTTCGATCCCGCCGGTGATTGGAGTTGATGATGGTCATGCCCTTGTCCAAGCAGATCTTATGCCGGGCCATCTCGGTTTTATCTTCCCGGCAGATGATCAGTTCTTCGCCCTCCACTTTAATCCACACCTTGGTGCCTTTGCCCTGGTAAGTCCCGCTGGGAACCGAATAACGGTTGCCTTTCCAGGTGATCAGATTGTCTTTGCGAACGTGGTAAGCCTGGTATTCGAGAAAGGATAGTTTTACCGGGCCGAGTGCCTGAAGATGGGCTTGTTCCAGTAAAAATTCCTGGGCCGGTATCCGCTTGGTGGTGCCGTGTATTTGTCCATTGCCGGTCCTTTCTAACCAAGCTCCACATTCCGCATTGAGCACTTCGGCATTGATAAACCGGCGAGCGTTCAAAAAATTGGTCTTCACATATTTGATCACACTTTCGGATTTGCCTTTGGTTTCCGGATCGCTGCCCCGGCATACAAAGATCTCGAACTTGCGAACCTTGAGGTAAGCGGTAAACTTCTCCGTAAAAAGAATGTCGCCCCTGTTCTCACTGACGACCATCAACTTATCCTGGTCGTAGACCATCCGTTGAGGAAAACCGCCATAGTAGGCAAAAGCTGCTTCATGGGCTTCCACTACGTCCATGGTAGTGAAGGGATGATCCAAAAAATAAACGTGTTTGTAGCGCGAGCGGGATAAAACCGTGATCATGAAGTAGACCTTCTGGTCCTCATCTTGACCACTCTTCATGGTGTATACCCCAAAGTCAACCTGGGCCTGACGGCCGTAAGGCTGGTCCTCAATGGCCATGTATTCTCGACCTGATTTTTCTTTCCTGGGTTTGGAAAGGTGATAGACTTGACGTAGGTAGGATACAAAGTCAGATACCGCCCGACGACTGACCTTTACCTCCGGATAGTGCTCCAGAAGCCAGTCGTGGATCTGATAACTGGATAGTTCCGGATGTTGACTCAGGCGGCTCTTTATTGGCTCTTCATACGGACTCAGTGTCTTGGGTTTCTTACGGATCTGCTTTACCCAGGCCATAAAGTCCTCTTCGCCCATATTGGCATAGCTGTAAACGGTAGTCCGGCTGATGGATAGCTTTTCACTGATCTGGGAGATCGTGAATTTCTCCTGGAGTAACTGCTTGATCTGGAAGTATAACATCACACGTTGGGTTTGATAGTTCTTCATTCTCCCGGGATTTGGTGAGCTTCACCAAGCTGGGAGTTTTACCCAAAGTGTTCAATTCATCCTGCCTAAATCTGTCCAGTTTATTTTGCCTAAATCTGTTCAATTCATCTTGCTGCTTACAAGAGTCCGGGAAAAGGTTCATAAGGTCAAATACAAAAAATCAGATCCCCCCCGTAAGCATAACCTGATCCTGGAAATTGTTTCAGTTTTCAGAAATCACCTGCTTATTTCCGCCAAACAGATGCAAACATGTAGTTTCCCTGAGCACCATTGTAGCCGGGATGCATCAGGTACAGGCCCTTGCTAAAGTTCAGCGGTGCAGCCTGGTTGCCTTTTTGCAGGTGGATGTGCAGGTGCGGAGCAGTAGAGTTTCCGGAGTTACCAGCTCTATCCAGGCATTGTCCCTGCTGAATGGTGACCTGCTTGTCGGCAGGCAACATGACGTACATGTTCTCACTTTCGCCGGCTCCCAGTTTTTTAGGAAAAATTGTGTTTTTGTTGGCGCAATGATTACCGGGGATGGTGCCCGGGATCATGTGGGCATACAATACGCGGGTGCCGTGGAAGGAAGAGAAATACGAGCAGTTGGCGATGTGGTGATCGTCCGGATTTGAGCATGAAGGATCTGAAAAGTGGTTGTAAAGAAGATTCGCAATGTGGTCAGGAATAAAAAAATCTTTTTCATGGTCCTTAATGTAGAACCAACCGAACAGTAATGAAGTGATGCAAATAGGAGTATATCAGGAAGGCAGATGTAATAAAAGGAAAAAAGAATGTAATTTCCCGAACCATCAAACATACGCAAAACCACCAATCATGAAAAAAGCACTTTTTTTATCTCTTAGCCTTTGTTTTTTGAATTATAATGTTCAAGCACAGCATATCGTCTGGCCGGCCGACGCCATTCAGGCCCTGACTTCAGAATGGACCGGTGAACGCACCCCCGATGGAAGACCCAAAGTCTCCGATGAACTTCTGGAACGCCTGAAAGCCCTTTCCATGGAGGAAGTCTGGGGTTCTTTGCGCCGCCAGGGCTATGAAAATCAATTTGAAAATTTTAGCGGCACCTTTGAGAATGGATGGGAGATCCTGCATCCGGAAAAGGTTATGACCGGCCGGGTACTTACGGCCCAGTTCATGCCTCTGAGAAAAGATCTGGATAATTATATCCAGCAGCAGGCAGAAAAAGAGGGTACGAAAACACCCGTCACCAATTATGCTCCCATCATCAAATTACTGGACGGAGATGTGTATGTAGCGGATAGCTACGGAAAGATCGTAGACGGCACACTGATCGGCGACAACCTTGGCAATGCCATTTACAAAGCCGGAAAAAGAGGTGTGATCTTCAACGGATCGGTACGGGACGTGGAAGGCTTATCTGAAATAGAAGGCTTCAATGCCTGGATCAGGGGCTCCGACCCTTCGGCCATCAAACAGATGCTGGTGGAAAGTATCAACGGCCCCATCCGGATTGGTCGTGTGACCGTGCTACCGGGGGACGTTGTTTTGGCCAAAACGACGGGCGTCGCTTTTATTCCCCCCCACCTGGTGCAAGAGGTGGTCATCTCCGGTGAATTTGTCGCCTTGCAGGATGAATTTAACCGCTTCTGCATGGAGACCAACAAATACCAATACGTCAACGAGGCCTTTGTGGTAGACGACGAAGTATTTGAAAAGGATTTTCAGGAATGGCTGAGTAAACATCCCAATTTGCCGATGCCGAAATCGGAACTGGATGATTTTTTGAAAAAGCGGGAAGAAAGGCGGAAGGCGCGGGGAGGGAATTGATCCTTGATGAAGATCATCCGGGTTTTATATGTGCTGCGGATCAGGTTTTCATAAATTTTGATCCGCAGTAATAGTGTTGTGTCCCAGCAGTCATGCTAAAGAATTCCGGAGAGGTTTTGGTGCTGACCGAGGCGCGAAGAAGGCAAAGTAGTCTCTACCATAGTCTTAGTACTCTGATAACGGAGGAAACGGCCGCCTTTCAGAAAAAAGAGCATCTCCTTCCCTACCCTGGTCACATCCGAAAATCGCATAATGAACCAGTAGGCCAGTAAAAAGCGATCCCGCTTCCGTTCCAGATAGGGCTGATCACGGAGATCCAACTGCTCCAACAGATCCATTTCATCGGTAGTTAGGTAAATTTTGCCGGTAGTTTTGGGGCGTGGCCGCTTAAATGCAGCCTCCCGGAAAACAGTGTTGTTATGGACCTTTTCTTCCAGGCCCATATTCATGAGCCGCTTAATGATCTTGATGTGCTTGCCGATCCCAGGAAGTCCGCAACCGCATTGCTTTTTCAGGAAATTAGTAAATTTCGGATATTGGCATTGTAGCCGTCGGCCAGTGGATGGGTCTTTTTGACCAGGCCGTTCTTATCATCCCAGTCCTTCGGCATCACAGAGAACCCAGTGCTGAAATGACGCTGCTTGTTGAGGTGAAAAACGTAGATCTTGATATCGCAACTCCCGTCCTTGTGCGGCCGGTATTTCCAAAGAATTCTCTTTACTTTCATTGACGGCGGTTTTGGTAAAGACATGGTAATAAAAGCACCGTCACTAAACTACAGCATCCAACAAAAAAGTGCAAATAAAACAGCTTGTTTTTAACCTTCAAAGGCAAGAATATCAATAAAAAAAGCCCTAGCTACTGAAAGCTAAGGCTCTAGACAAAACATATTGTTTTATTGTCGGTGATTCCGCTGGGATTCGAACCCAGGGCCCCTTGATTAAAAGTCAAGTGCTCTACCAGCTGAGCTACAGAATCAAAATAGGTGCAGTTCTTTTGGAAGATGCTGCCCTGGGTTCCCAGGACCCTCCCGATAAAATCGGGATGCTCTACCAATGTAACTACAAATTTGCGTGATAGCAATACTGCCTTTCTCTTAAGGCGGTGCAAATATAAGGCGATTTCCTAAAAATCCAAGGCCCGGATTGACTTTTTATCCATTGATGAAATGCGGCAAAACATAAGCCTAACATTTTCAAGGAGATATTGGTTTCCAAAAAAAGAAAAAAATCTGCCTCTTAAACCGGTGGTTGTGCTGCTGCTACTGCCGTCAGAAAGTCATCGTAATTTAGATAATTGCTGATCACCTGTCCGGCACCTTCCCGCAGCAGGTGGTCATGGTCGCCTTCGCGACGGATCCCCACAAAATCCATCTGCATATTACGGGTGGTGGTCACGTCCCATTTGGCATCACCGATGTAGACGATCTTCCTGATCTGCGGATAAGCCTGTAAGGCCCTTTCCCGGACGTTTCCGAGGATATCTTCCCGGCGGTGAAATCCATCTGCGCCACGCATGAAAATGGGTGTCCGGTCAATCTGCACATGGTCCAGTTTCAGTTGGGCCGGGCGCTGCCATCCACCGGTAGCGATCCCTACGGCATATTGCGGGTCTGCGTGCAGGCGATGTATAGCTTCCCTTGCTCCCGGCACCATGCAAAACTCATGCGGGCTTGCTACCCGGCGTTGTTTTAACAAGCCCACAAAAGCTTCCTGGAAAGTTTCTACTTCCTGCACTTCCACTTCTCGATGAAATTGCTGGCGAATCACTGTAGCAAAGATAGAAGTGTCCGTCACATGGGGATATACGTGCCAGTCGATAGTGGGGAATTCCCGGCCGTAGATCGTACGGTAGGTTTCCGCAAAACACAGGCTATCAATGCGATTGGAGTAAACCAGGGTACCGTCCAGGTCGAAAATGATTAAGGTCATAAAATAGTCGTAAGTGATTATGTACAATCATGCTAAAGTAGCAAGACATCCATTAAACCCAGTTGCTTAAAGAATACCGGGCGGAGTCTAAGGACCGTCAAAATCGAATTCCAGTTGTATGCCCAGTCCGTCGTGTTCCCGCATCAGATTGGACACAGCCACCCCTAATAGCCGCACAGCACCGATCTCGTCGCGGTTGCTGTCGAGGAGTTCGTGAGTAACCCGTTCCAGGTCTTCCAGTTCACGGATCTCCTGCTGAAAAGATCTGGAACGAGTAATGATCTTAAAATCGGAGGATTTGATTTTCAGGGTGATGGTCCGGCCATAATTATTGGCTTTTTCCATATAGGCATATACGACTCCCGCCAGATAGGTCAGCTTTTCCTTCATGGCTACTATATCCGTCAGGTCTTCCCGGTAGGTGCGCTCTGCCCCGATCGATTTGCGGATGCGGTTGGGATTAACCTCTCTTCGATCGTCTGCACGCACAATGCGGTAGTAATGGCGGCCGGCCTTACCAAATCGTTTGATGAGGTCGATTTCCGACCATTTTTTCAGATCGGCACCGGTAAAAATACTCATATCGTTCATTTTCCGGGCCGTTACTTTGCCGATGCCGTGGAATTTGGCAATAGGAAGTTGTTCCAAAAAAGCGAGTGCTTCTTCCGGTGTGATCACCTTAATACCATTGGGTTTGTTGATGTCAGACGCGATCTTAGCCAGGAATTTATTAAAGGAGACGCCCGCAGATGCAGTTAGTTGCGTCTGCTCGAGAATGAGCCGGCGTATCTTTTCCGCAACAATCGTGGCGGAAGGCATATCGATCTTGTTATCGGTAACATCCAGATAGGCTTCATCCAGCGAAAGCGGCTCCACCAGATCAGTAAACTGATGAAAGATATCGCGGATCTGGCCCGAAACCTCCCGGTACACATCGAAACGGGATTTCACAAACACCAGTTCAGGACATAGCCGGCGAGCCGTCAGGCTGGGCATAGCCGAGCGCACACCATACTTACGGGCCTCATAGCTGGCCGAAGCCACCACGCCCCTGTTCCCCGCTCCGCCAACCGCAATAGGACGACCGCGCAGACGGGGATCGTCCCGTTGCTCGACGGATGCATAAAACGCATCCATGTCGATATGTATGATCTTGCGGTCGGTATACACTGTCGTAATAGCTTATGGATCAAAGTTACGAACTAGTGGCTAAATATCGACCGCTCGTTTTTTCTGTTACCAGACTACATTTTCACTCCCTGCAACAACCAGGTCATCGCCGTAGAATCCGGCATGCTGATCAGCCAGGGCCAAAATAGCGCGCCCTGAAAGCTACTTTGCAAACCAGCTCCGAACACCAGGCCTGAGCCATAAGACAGTAGGTTTGATCCATCACCCACGCCGCTGGTTTTTCTGATTGGTAAACAGGACAAGTGGGGGAAATCATATTCCCCCCTTGTCCCCGGACCGGAATAATGTTTCATAGTGGCAGGGAAGTGTTCCAGATTCCCTAATCCGGCGGTCAATTCCGTACCGGTTTCACCGGTCTGGTTTTCGGCAGATCGCTGTACGCTGAGCGCCAGCCCTTGGCGGCCGATCTGGCGGCTGATCCCTCGGCAGAGATGTCCCCACCAGTTGTCGCCTTCGGGCCGAACCGCACCCGATCCACCACCCGCCTTCGCCGGTCCGTCCGTTATGCCATCTTCGTTCCAGTCGTAAAAGGTGTTGCTACCGGCCACATTTGCCAGCGAACTGCCACCGAAACCACGCCCGGAAAAAAGATGGCCAAGATCGTAAGTATCCATTGGAAGCGTACCGTCAGCAATGCGGTCGCCAAACAGTTTGATGGATTCTGCAGTACGTCCGCGGAATCCTTCCTGTCGGCATTTCAGCATTTCCTGGTAGTCCAAGGTTTCAAAATAGCTGAGGTCTACCTTTAGCCCCAGTTCGAGTTGCAGAAAAGCATTAACCCCGTTGACCGAAGCCAGTACGGCCCGCATTACATCCTGCTGATGGAAACGGGCGTACTCTTCGTCTGCCAAGACCGCCAGCCGCAATGCAGCAGTTGGTTGCGGGGTAGCAGCGGATCGAGGCAGATCAAAACTGAGAAAATTATTGCCCAGCTGCCAGTAGTATACCCGATGAAGGGATTCGTCCGGGCCAACGGCTTCAATGAATAAAACCTGTTCCCCTCCGATCACGACAGCATCAAGACCGGCAGGAGATAACAAGAGTCTTCCGGAAAAAGCATCCTCATCAGTTAGCAGGGTGTACGTGTGATAGTCTGTGTATTCAGCTTGCAGATCATCAGAAAGTATGGGATCTTCCCAAACAGAAAATGTGATCTGGTTTCCTTTAGGCGTTGGAAGTAGGATCTGAACAGAAGTTTCCTGCGATAATGATGAAGCTTTGTTGGTGAGTAGTGGAGCATTAGCAAGATGGCTCCTGAGTTCGTCCATTTCAAAGTGGAACTGTCCCGATAACGGGATCTGGGCCTTCCCAGCCAGGCATAACCCGACCAGTAAAAGGACAAGGGTACCTTTTTTTCTCATAGTATGTTTAATTCTGTAGATGTCGCCCCCCGCTTTTAAGTTTTCTCTTGCATCTTCCGGTTGCCTGCGCCTCCTGTCGGTCGTTAGACTTTCAGGGCCCTCTGCGCATAAATGGCAAGCTTTGGATGCGTTTTTTTTGCGGTCAGCATTGCTCGTCGCCCTTGTTAGTTTACAGTTTTCGGTTATTAAAGGATTGTATCAGCCCGGAAGGTGAACCCGGTATTAGTCCGGGGCTTTTCAACTTAAAGGTCAACAACACCAAAACAACCCGCCACTGCTACTGCTTAAGGAACAACTTGCATTGTTTAAAAAATTCAGTGTAGTAGCTCTTCAGTAATCATGTTTTGATAACCACAGGATCGCCCAGAGATCGCTGGTAGTTATAAATAATACATAAGGGATGAATGAAACGATCTGCTTCAACCGATATTGAAACAACCCGGGAATAATTTGGGTGACAAAACTTTCAATATAGTTGGGAAGTGGTATTAATTGTCCATGGGAGAGACGTAAATGTACGGTTTAGCTTTGTACAAAACAAATTTTTCCATCACTTTGCACAAAGTAAACGCCAATTTGAAACTAAGTAGATAGGAAGCGTAAAAAAAGTGTATACTTAAAGGTAGTCTTTGGGGATAGATTGGTCCGTAAAGGATTAAACTATAAATGCAGACACCTCAAAAATAAAAGAATTCCCAGATAAGAAAAAAATATAATATCTTTTTAAATAAAATTTAACACAGATCCGGAAAATCAATCCTCTTCTTCCTCTCCGTTCAGCTCGCGTTCAATCACTTCCATCATCACGTATTCGATGGATTCTTCCAGCGTTGGAACGATCGTCAACACGGTGTCCAGGCGGGAGATCTCGATCAGTTTTTTAAC
>JAGQXH010000355.1 GCA_020436695.1 Lewinella sp.
GCTTAAGAGTAAGAAGACGGAAAAAAATAAAGGAAATTGTTCATTTATTTCCATCAAACTATAAGGATGCTTTAATGCCTGTAAAATTGCAAAAAAAACTTTAGAAAGCGGAACTTATAAGGAAAAAAATCACATATGTTTTGCTGTAACCTTCAGAAATGACAAGGGGCCATTACACCGGTAATGGCCCCTTGATCGCCGATCTGGTATTAGATCTGCTTAGAGTTTGGACTCCTGACCCAGTTTTTTCACCAGGAGATAATTGAAAACAGCCCGGTGTTTCTGGCGGTTGCTGGTACCCATTTCCTGGCATACGGCACTGATCGCCTCGTCCAGTTTGGGGCTGTCAGCCATACCTAGTTTTTTAATCAGGAAGCGCTCTTTAACGCGGGCCAGTTCTTCTTTGTCGGAGCAGGATACCATTGCAGCGTCCGCGTTGTAGATGGATGGGCCGAGTGCTTTGGCTACTTTTTTCAGCAGGTCTTCGTCCACAGACATACTCATCTTGCTCATGGAAGCTTTGTACTTATCGATTGCTTCATCAAATTTGCTCATCAGGGAATTATTTTTAGTTAAAGAATAGCGTGTTGGTTTTGATAGTTCTAATGCAATATTAATGGTAATATGCAAACCAACTGATAAAACCGGAACTGCTGCCTAATGGCTATGCATGGATACAGACAGCATTATTAGGTGTTGAAATTATCGAACTGCAGATGGGTGTTACCAGTTAGCAGCCTAAATGTAGGCCTTCAATAGCGATTGGCAAAGAAAAAAAAGGAATAATTGGTCAAAACGGCATAATATCCGGTTCATAAACGCATCGAACCGAAGAATTTACTGATAGGCCTCATGCAGGCTCACCATTTTTTGTTGCTCTACATCCCATACTTTGAGCCGAAAACAGGCGATGATATCCCGAGGATTCAGACTAGTCGTCTTGGCATTCTGTAATTCGGGGATGGCATGATAGGTTTCAGGAAGGCGATAAAAAGGGATCTTGGCATTAAGATGGTGAATATGATGATATCCGATATTTCCGGTAAACCAGTGCATCACCGGGTTCATGGTCATATAACTGGAAGACAGCATTGCCGCATTGATATAGGTCCAGCCGTTTTTATCCGCGAAGAATACGCCCGGGAAATTGTGCTGCGCGTAAAACAGATAGGCACCCATGGAGAACGCGATAAAGGACGGAAGGATCAACCCGAGTAACAGCCCCGTCCAACCGGCCGCCATGAACATGATCACTCCGGTGAGGACATGTACCAGCAGCGAGAGGGCAGAATCCCAGTGACGCTTTGGGTTATTCATCAGCGAGCGGATGCACATACCACCGATAAATACAAAAATATAGCCAAACAGTATGGTCAGCGGGTGCCGGGCAAAAAGATAAAGACGCTGTTCTTTGCGCGATGCTGAGAGGAATTTCTCTTTGGTTACAATAGGATAAGAACCGATACTGGAGGTGTATAACTTTGAATTGTGCTGGTGGTGATGATCGTGCGATCGACGCCAGATGCTCAGCGGAGCCAGAATATACAGCCCGAAAAAAGCAAAGAGCCATTTGGCGACCAATGAGTCCTGTAGGATAGAATTATGGGCATAGTCATGATAAATAATGAAAAAACGGATGAGTGTTAAGCCCAGCACAATACTACTGATGATCTTGGCCCAAAGCGGAGTAGGCGAGAAAATGCCGAAAAAAGCGACAATGATCAGTCCGAAAGTTGAGATCGTGTACCACCAGCTTCTGGCCCGTTCTTCGCGGGCAAAAGGTTTGGTGGCTCTGATAAGTTGTTTTTCCTGCTCTAAATTGCTCATTATTCCATTTTACCTTCCGGGCGCTGGTGTTTCCATCGTCGATGCGTCCATAACCAGGTCTCCGGTTGTATATTAATATCCTGCTCCAAACGGCGGGTGTGCTGTTCGGTAATAGCGTGTTCTTCCGTATTGGTAGGCTCGGCAACCAGTACTTCGCATTCCATCCGGTAATGGCCTCGTTTCAGGCGTCGCGTACCTACGTATACGACCGGGTAGTTCAGTTTTTTTGCGATGATCTCTGTTCCTGGGAAAACCGGAGTATCCTGTCGTAGAAACTCCGTCCAGATCGCTGTTTTTAAGTTATGGGGTGTCTGATCGGCAATGAAAGCGGTAGCAGTTACTTCTTTGCGATGGCGGACCATCTCCCGGAAAGTATCTTTCATGGCAAAAAGGCCATTACCCAGGCGGGTACGCATATGAACGATCAGTTTTTCAAAATATGGATTGCGCAAAGGATGATAGATCACATAGAGCGGACAGATATTTTCCGCAGCAAAGCGGGCGCCGGCCAGTTCCCAGTTACCCCAATGCCCCATGGCGATGATCACACTCTGCTGCTGGTCTACAAACTGCTGAAATACCGCCACATCCTTTTTTTCGAACTGAACCCTGCGCCGAACGGCTTTCGGCGTGATCGTCAGTGTTTTCAGGGTTTCCAGGATCAGGTCACAAAAGTAGCGATAAAAATCTTTTCTAATCCTTTTTATTTCAGATTCCGTCTTTTCAGGGAAGGAATTGCGTAAATTGGCCATTACTACCCGCTTTCGATAACCCACAACGTAGTAGAGTAAAACAAAGCAGATGTCGGATATCCGGTATAACAGCCAGAACGGCAGATAGGATATCAGATAAATAAACGGCAGCGCTAAATAATATACTACGGCATTCATAGTAGTTTTTTCTCCGTCTCGTAGAGCGCAAAAATAGGATTTATTTGGTTCTGGGTTCCTGGTATTTGGTCCTCGGCGTCAGGTACCCAGCCCCCACTTCCTATTATCGATTACCAAAGCCCTCATTGCTTTATCTTTTCCAAAATGATCACATCTCCCAGGAAAGTCTCAAAATTGCCCAGCGTTCGTTTGAAAAGGATCCGTTCGGGGAACCATTGCCTGGTGCTAAATTGCCGGATGATACGATAATCGGAGTTGTCACCCGATAAGATGCTCTGAATAAAAAGACAATCTTCCTCTCCGCAATGATAAACTTCCTCGCAACACCTGGGTATACGGAAGGGCGTGGTAAAACTTCGCCAGTTGCGACTATATGCTGCCTCGTGGATCACGAGAATATCTTCGTCGTCTTTAAGTGTGACTCCCGCCGGCATCCCCCGGGCATAACTGTAACTACCATATTTGATCTTTTGCCCAGATTGTTGTTCCTGTAGATAGGTTCGGGCGGTATAGCGCGTATCCCACCAGGCATTGGACTGGGATACCAGGCAGAGTCCAAGGGTATATGTCACCATCAGGATGCCGGCGTACTTGCGGTGAACAGGCTTAAATTGTGCCCAGGCATAAGCGGCCAGCAAGGCCAGAGCCGGCATGAAAATATTGGCCCGCCGGACAAATGGCACATCGCTGCTCCACCGGATACCGAATTCCAGACCCAGGAACAACAACAGGAGTGCAGCTACGGTCCAGGACAGTGCCTTTTTTTTCCACATTTCGACCAATCCCCGGCCGGCCAGAAAAAACTGGATAATACTCGTTCCGGCAATTAAAGCAGTGAGATAAACCATCGGATTGAACAACCAGTGATCATCTTCCGGAATGACATCGTAATTCTGCCGGTGAAGATCCCAGAATGAATATTGTATCCTTTCCCAACTGAAATTGAAGGAGGTCAGTACGGCAAAACTCAGTACAAAGAGCAGAAAGAAGCCGGGAAGCCAGAGAAGAAGAGTTATGGGTTTATGTCTGTTGCGAAGCAGTAAAATGACAAGAAAAACCACGGATATAAAGAAAGGAATAAAATCAAATTTAAAGGCAAAGACGGCCGCTGCACAAAAGGCCACAAGCAGGAGATAAGGCCAGCGCTTTGCGAACTTTCCGGTTGGTTGATTTTCCAGTTTCCTGCTGAACAGTATAACCGAAAAAACAAACAGATAACACCAGAAGACGTAGCCCACTGCCGGCAGGGAATAATGACTATAGGTAACGTTCAGATCACAGACGGCCATGAGTAGAGCGGCCATCAGCGCCGGCTCGTTTTTTCCAAACAGCCGCCTGGCCAATAAATAAACCAGGAGGATTAACAACTGGGCGTAAATAGAGGAGAGGAGCCGTCCCAACAAAATGAAATGGTCCGGGCTCAATTCCATGCCTCCCAGACGATGGCAGATCCAGGCCAGCGTGCCCAGTTGGATGCCATATCCTCTTGCATTGAACATCTTTCGCACCACATCCCAATCGGTGAGCAGACTCTCGTCCAGGCACTGCACCTGATATACGGCGATCTGGACGTGTTGGAACTCATCGGGTTCAAACAGGCGGAAGCGCGTTTTTTCGTCCTGGGTGAACCAGCCGGGAACGCGCAGCATCAGGGCAAGCAGCAAAATGCCACCCAGTAGAAACCTGGTCTTTTTGGCCGGTAGTATCAAGCTCGAGTACTTTCAAATTTTCTGAAAAATAATCTTTCCTGAAAAAAAGAGACAGCTTCGGCGGGAATTTATTCCGGAAAGCGGGCGTTGGGTAAAAATAATGGCGGCACCTTATGGTCAATCAATGCTTTGCACTATTTTTGTGCACTTTTTCATGATTGATGATTGATAAATGATAATTGATGACCATTGGGTTGTTTTTTACTCCATCAATCATCAATTATCACTCATAATATACTTCCCATGTATAGAACGCATAATTGTGGCGAATTAAGAGCAGAACATATTGGTCAGACCGTGACTCTCAGCGGCTGGGTACAGCGCTCCCGCGATAAGGGTTTTATGATGTTTGTAGATCTTCGTGATCGCTACGGCATTACCCAGTTGCTGTTTAGTGAAGAAAAAACCAGCAAGGAATTGTTTGAGCGGGCTCGTACGCTGGGGCGCGAATTCGTGATCCAGGTGACGGGTACGGTCATCGAACGCGTATCCAAAAATAAGGAACTGCCGACAGGTGATGTGGAACTGGAAGTAAAAGAGCTAACCATTCTCAATCCGGCAAAGGTACCGCCCTTCACGATCGAGAATGATACCGATGGAGGTGATGATCTGCGCATGAAATACCGCTACCTGGATCTGCGCCGTACGCCACTGCAAAACAACCTGATCTTCCGTAGCAAACTGGCCCTGGAAACCAGAAAATATCTGGATGGTCAGTCGTTCGTAGAAGTGGAAACTCCCTTTCTGATCAAAAGTACCCCGGAAGGTGCACGGGACTTCGTGGTGCCCAGCCGGATGAACCCAGGACAGTTCTATGCCTTGCCGCAAAGCCCTCAGACTTTCAAACAGATCCTGATGGTCGGTGGTCTCGACCGCTATTTCCAGATCGTCAAATGTTTCCGGGATGAAGACCTTCGGGCCGACCGTCAGCCGGAATTTACGCAGATCGACTGTGAAATGGCTTTCGTAACCCAGGAGGAGATCCTGCAAACTTTCGAGGGGCTGACCAGACACCTTTTTAAGCACACGCTCGGAGTGGAACTGCCGGAATTTCCGCGCATGTCTTACGATGAGGCCATGCGGCGCTTCGGCTCCGACAAACCCGACCTGCGCTTCGGCATGGAATTCACGGAACTGAATGCCCTGGCCCAGAACAAGGGTTTCAACGTATTCGATGCCGCCGAACTGGTAGTAGGCATCTGCGTACCCGGCCAGGCGGAATATACCCGCAAGCAGCTCGATGAGATCACTGATTGGGTGAAACGCCCGCAGATTGGAGCCAAAGGACTGGTATATGTGAAATGCAACGAGGACGGCAGCTTTAAATCTTCTGTTGATAAATTCTACGGGCAGGACGACCTTAAGGCATGGGCGGATGCTATGGGCGCAAAACCAGGAGACCTGCTCTTCGTGCTGAGCGGAGAAATCGAAAAAACCCGTAAGCAACTCAATGAATTGCGCCTGGAAATGGGCCGCCGTTTGGGACTGATGACTCCGGGAGCTTTCAAACCACTTTGGGTAGTCGATTTCCCGTTACTGGAATGGGATGAAGATGCCGAGCGTTTCTTCGCCATGCACCACCCTTTCACTTCTCCCAAGAAAGAAGATGTGGAACGCATGCTGACCGGGGATCATGAAACCATGAAGAATCTGCGCGCCGATGCCTATGACTTGGTCATTAATGGTGTGGAGATTGGTGGAGGCTCTATCCGGATCTTCGATCGAAAATTGCAGGAGCGCAACTTCAAACTGCTGGGCTTTACTCAGGAACAGGCCGAAGAACAGTTCGGTTTTCTGATGGGTGCCTTCGAATACGGCGCGCCGCCACACGGTGGTATCGCCTTTGGATTCGACCGCCTCTGTGCCGTAATGAACGGTCAGAACTCTATCCGCGACTTCATTGCCTTCCCTAAAAACAATCAGGGGCGGGATATGATGATCGATGCACCATCTTCTATTGCACAGGAGCAATTAGAGGAGCTGAATCTGGAGGTGACTTTTGTGGAAGAGAATTAATACCGGTTGAGGGTTAACGGTGGATGTTTGCCGTCTACCGTTGACCCTCAATTAATAAATAGAATTTTCGCCACCGCACTATCCGGATTGCCAAAGCCGATATTGAAAGGATTGCTGGAACTGAATACCAGATATACCCCTGAATTGGCCCGGCGCCCGTTGTAATCCCGTCCGTCCCAGATGGCCTGCCCGCCCAGGGCCGTGGTTTCATATACCAGTTTCCCGTTTACATCCGTGATCTTTACGATGGCATTTTCAGCCAGCCCTTTAACAGCGATCGGTCCGTCGTATTCCGGCCGCACCGGATTGGGATAGACCAGAATATTGGGGCTATGGAACTGATTAGCGGCTACGGCATCTCCCTGGTAGCTAATGATGCCCTTAGCCGTACCGATAAACACTTCACCCGATTCCTGATCAATGGCCAGTGACTGGATCTCATTATCGTACAAAGGAGAATTGGCTGTGGTGAAATAGGCCAGTTCATCTTCTCCGTCGGATGAAAGCAGGAAAAGTCCGCTACTGGTGCCAACCCATTTTCGGTTGGCACCGTCGACGGCAATGGCAGTCACGTTTTCCGTTTCCAGCAGATTGGCACCAAAGCCGTCCCGCGTAACCACTTTGAGTGTACCTTTACAGATCTCCTCATCAAAGACAAGGCTTCCACATTCAAAGATCACCACTCCGTCGTCTGTGCCTACCCATACGTTACCATCCAGGTCCGGAGCGAGGCAATTGACCGTGTTGGTAGGTAAGTTGCTGTTGCTGGAAGAGATCACTCGGCACTGATCGTCGGAATTATCTTCCGGATTGCCTTCGTTGAATACCAGAATACCGGCCTGGCTGTTACCGATCACAGCCCATTTATTGCCGAAAATATCTACTTCGATCTCGAAGAGTTCCCGCTGATCGCAGGTAGTGCCGAACGTTTGCCAGGTGCCGTCATTGCGCAATACAGCGATGGAATGGCCGTTCTGGGCCGAATGATTGCTCACCCAGAGATCACCATTTTCATCCACGGCTAGTCCGCCGATCCGCACTCTGCTATTATCGGAACCGCCCGTCTGTAGTGGCGAATTATTCTCGTTGATCAGGTGCATTTCGTCCTCTGGTGTGACCTCCATAATGCCTTCCAGAAAAGAGCCGGCATAGACGTTACCGTTCATCGGATTAACAGCAACGGAAAGGATATCGAACAGGTCGTCGGACCTTCCTTCAGCAGTGTTTGGGTCCTGGTTCTCACCCCGCATTTCGGCCCGGGTCCAACGATTATAGATGTCCCAGTCGCCATCTTCAAAGGAGAAAAAACCGTGATCGACGAAGCGATTACTAAGTGTTTGATCCACGGCACCGGCGGCTATCCATAGTTTCCCGTCGTAGACCGTCATGTCCCAGTTGCGTTGGGAATAGGGCGAATTGACTTCCCACTGGGTACAATTCGTATCGGATACGCTCGAACTTCTTCGGAAAAACCGGTAGCCATCGCCAAACCATACCCTTCCCTGTTGATCTTCCAAAGCATAGTAGGGATATCCCAGACACCCCTGGCTTAAACGATCTCCACTACCGTCGGGCAAAAAATAGTAGGCCCGCGGATTTCCGCAGTCGCTATCGTTGCAGCGAAAACCGGCCAGTAAATGTGGCCCTTCCGCACTGAGGTACACCAGGTCCAGACCTTCGTCCTGTTCAAAGAATAATACCGGCTGCGCCTGCTCATCCAGGTAATATATGGCATGGTCGATGTCCAGGAAAAGGCGGTTATCATAAATGACAAAAGCGTGCGAACTGTAGTCAGCCGGAAAACCGTTCGCTTCCCCCAGATATTCCCAGCGCTCAAAATTCTCGCGCAGACCGTCCCCGGCCGGGATGCGGTAAATCCCTTCATCTGTGGCTATGTACAGGAAGTTACCGAGTTCGGCTACGCTATTTACAGCTACACCGGTGAACGTGGTGAAGGTGAATTCGGCAGATCGTACATTCAGGGCGGACAGACCATAGCTGGCGGCCAGATAGACTGTGGAGTCGTTGAGGATGAATATGTCATTGATCGCTTTATCGCCGGGAATGTTTAAAAAGTTCTTGATCTGATTGAGCGTAGTTACGGTACCATTATCATACAGATCGATCACAGAGTTTTCGTAAACGATGATGAGAATATCACTGCCTTGGTTATAGCGGATAAAACGGATACCG
>JAGQXH010000356.1 GCA_020436695.1 Lewinella sp.
GTGATCCTTTTTTCATAACATAGACGATATTTTTGAACAACAAAGCTATACATTAGCGCAGGCTTATCTATCCCAGGCTTTCCGGGTTCCCTATTCCGGCCAGATGGATGCCATACACTAACCATCATTAGTCCATAAAATCAGCTGAAAAATGTTCAGGTTTATCCCTTTGTTTTTGTTATTCCTTTCGTCACTTACCCAGGGCGCCATCGCCCAAAACGGCAAACAAATAAAAGGCCCGGTGATTGAAGACTTTGGATCTACTTTTGAAGTAAATGATCCCGACTTCAAAGTCCGGACCGATCAGGTATACAAAGTCGTATTCGATATTCATGACACACCGGATGATCCCTCTACGGTCAATCCCATGATCGGGACCCTGGCTCGTTTCCTGAACATGCACGTCCATGCCGGTGTATCGCTGGAAAACCTGAAAGTGGTAGGCGTGATCCACAATAAGGCGGCCAAGGATGCCATGAATAACGAGATGTACCGCAATAAATTCGGGGTGGATAATCCCAATATCCCTTTGATGGAAGCCCTGTCGGAAGCCGGTGCCGAGATCTATCTCTGCGGCCAGTCAATGTACGGACGCGGCCTCGATCCGGAGCGACTGGCCGGCCCGGTTCAGACCGCCCTTTCGGCAATGACCGTATTTACAACACTACAACAGGAAGGCTATACCCTGATCTGGTTTTAAACCAGTCTCTTAATGATCAGTCCACATCCTGACCGCCTAAGACCGTTTCTATCCGCTTGTCCGGGATCAGCCAGATGAGCGCAACCAGCACATAAATGGCGGCCGCGATCCATTCGCTGATCCAGCAGGAAGCGATGGCGAGGATATATAGCACCGGCGAGATCTTGCCTTTTAGATCGTTTCCCACCGCCCTTGCCAGGAGAGAGTCTGGACCCTGATTGCGGATGATCCGGTTTTGCAATATAAAGTAGGCAATGGCGGCCATCAACAGGATCACTCCGTATAAGGCCATTGGGATGGGGGCAAAATGATTTTCTCCCATCCAGCCGGTAGCGAAAGGCACTAAGGATAACCAGAACAGGAGGTGCAGATTGGCCCAGAGTACATCGCCCGAAACGCTTTTCACCGTCTGCATCATATGGTGGTGATTGTTCCAGTAGATGCCTAGATAAATGAAGCTGAGCACATAGCTCAAGGTTATCGGGATAAGCGGCTGCAATGCCGACAGATCAGCACCGTGCGGTACTTTGATCTCCAGTACCATAATGGTAATGACGATGGCCAGTACGCCGTCGCTGAATGCTTCCAGTCTGCCTTTATTCATTTCTTGGTATTTGATGATAGGTGTATTTGGATGAATGGGAGCTCATGGCCCCTCTCCGAAACTACAGCACCAGTTTCCTCTCATTACCCGATACCGTTCAGTCTAGTTATTGTGCCATTAGATCTTTCAACAACTTTTCCAGTCCGCCCTGAAGTTCCGACCGGGCAACGATGAACTTTTTGCGGTCTTCGCCTTCACCTACGAACAAAACGGCCGTAAG
The DNA here is from genome assembly GCA_020436695.1 of Lewinella sp. GTDB lineage: Bacteria > Bacteroidota > Bacteroidia > Chitinophagales > Saprospiraceae > Flavilitoribacter. The sequence goes on from JAGQXH010000356.1 coordinate 1,525, forward strand.
CATCTGTCTTTGCTCCAAATGCAGAGAGAGTGTATCGGCAATTGCCTGTGCTTTTTCGCCGATCATAGCAAGCTGTTCTTCCGATAAGGTGATCAGTTGCTCGTCTCCACCGGAATATATGCCGGAAGAGCTGTTTTCCACCTTCATGGGGGCATAGTGCAGTTTCCCACCAGCTATGGTATATACATTGTTGTTGAAGTCTACATATTTAATGGTTTCCATTTCCGGGTATTGTTGGAGTGACGAAGATGCCGGGATAAGGGAGGTTGGTGCCATCTGGCCTTTTTGCTGACTGAATAAGGGTATTCCAAAGATGAACAATAAATTAGTAAAACATAAAAACCTGACCGGGGAGCGTCGATCCATAATGATTCGATTTGATGGTTACAAATTAATATTTGTTGGCGACAAGAAAAATAAACTATTTTTTCATTGATTAAAATAAATTTTTAAACATTTATAACACTAACAACTACAGCCTTTTCTGTGCAAAATATTCTTCCCTGGTCAGCCGATATTGCACTACCGAACGAAACTGCGATCCTTTTTTCATATGCTCTCTCAACTCCCCTTCCCGGATCATACCATTCTTGATCATTACCCTACCTGAAGCCTGGTTTTCGACTAAATGGGTAGCATAGATCTTGTTCAGTCGGAGCGTTTCAAATCCAAACCGAAGTACCGCTGCGGCTGCCTCGGTGGCAAAACCCTGGTTCCAGTAAGGTTCGCCGATCCAATATCCCAGTTCTGCCCGTTGCCATTTCGGTGTCAATTTAAGTCCCATGCCGCCAATAAAATGCTCACTCTCCTTCAGACGAACTGCAAAGGTATACTGTTCTTTTCTGAGTGCCCCCTCACGAGCTGCGTTGATCCAGTAAACCGCATCCAGATCCGTATAAGGGTAAGGAATGTTCAACGTCATCTTCGATACCTTTTCATTGCCGGCATAAGTCACAATACCTGGGATATCCGTCACTTTAAGCTGATTAAGGATCAGTCGCTCCGTTTCCAAAGTGGAAAATCCAGGATTCATCAGCTGGTTCAGCGCAGGTGCCAATGCCGCTTTCAACTCTTCGAAATCAAAAGCCGCCTGGGGTACTGCATTAGTATAGTTCCATTGAAAGGTGGAGTCGTCGTAGCGGGGAAAAACATGCAGATGAAAATGCCCCACTTCATTAAAGCGACCGCCATTTTGCATAATGGAATAACCGGCCGGTTCAAAATGAGATCTTAAACTTCGCACACAGGCTCCGGCCAGCTTGAAAAGCTTCCCCAGCAAAGGCTCCGGTATTTCATCCAGATCCAGATAATGTTCCACCGGACAGACCAGCAGATGTCCGGTAGAAATGGGATCATGATCCAACAAAGCCACTACCTCATCATCCCGGTAAATTACCTGTTCACTTGTACGGATGACCTCGCAAAATGTACAATTCATCATTTTGGTGTTTGGACATTGGAAGGCGAAAATCTCATCCCTCCCTTTTCACTTCCCCACACAACATGAAGCCGCATACCCGAAAACCCGCCTTGATCAGGGTTGCTTTTGATGCCCTGTTGTTCATGTTGCAACGCGCTGCCGGGACCCGTCCGGCCCGGTAACACTCCTTTTTCACCTCCTGTAACATAAAAGTACCCAGGCCGCGTTCCCGGCATTCCGGTTTTACTTCCATATAAAGATCGGCAAAAGGCAGGTTGTAGTGCGTGAGAAAACCTCCGTCCGCTACGATCTCGCCCTTTTTTTCCAGTACATATTGCCCCGCATCATCTCTGCTTTTTCCGAAGACATCATCGTCTTCTTTTCTGCGGCGAAATAAGACCCCGGGCTGTAGGAAAGTAGTGGTCATAGACTCGGCAAAAAGTACGGTATCGGAATAGACATTCCGGGCAAATTCATACAACAGGGCCGTCATAAATGCATCATTGGTCTGACATTCGATATAGCGGGCCCCGCTGATCTGGATGAGAGCAGCAAATAATTCACTCGACCATTTGCGGTAAGCCGGTAAGACATAACATTCAAAAACGGCATCGCGGTCTTTTAACGCATCTTTACCTTTGACGGCACCGTAGCCAACCTCAATGCCGTCCAGCACCAACAGATAAGTATCCGCCCAGTGACGCTCGTGGCAGGCATCGTAACGTATCTGAAAATTATTTTCCTGAAGGAATAGTTGGCGCAGGGAAAGTATCTCGTGCAGATCAGCTTTGATTACCGTGATATCAACAGGTAGTTCTCGTTTCATGGTCTTGCCCTGGTATTACATGGCAATTTAACAAATAATGTCTAAATATATTCTGCCCCTGTCCCGAAGGGTTTAAACAATGTCGCACCGCCTGACACTTTTGACGCATTGACTGCACCATGCGACATTTTTACCAATCAAAGCGGCATTTCTGCAAACCTGCCTTTTCCCAACCACCTAGTTTTGGAGTATCAATCAACAACACCAAAACCCATTTGACATGAAAGATCACAACAACTTGTATTACCCTTTCATTAACCAATAAACTCAACCAACACCATGAAATCTGTATTAACCTGTTTAAGCTTTTTCATCATGACCTTAACCTTAACTGCACAAACCGCCGCGGACGAAGCGGCCATCCAACAACTAGTAACCAAAATGGCTGATTCCTGGACTGCCGGCGACGGCGAAGGCTTTGCCAGTATCTTTTCCGACAACCACGACTTCATTGTCTGGAACGGCTACTATTTCAAGGGGATGAACCGCAAAATGAACGCCCAAAGCCACCAGCAACTTTTTAATACCATGTATAAAGACACCGAGCACTACAACACGGTTGATAAGATCAGATTCATCCGGGAAGACCTCGCCCTGATCCATGTATTCGCGGCCGTAGTTGACAAAGGTGAGGGCCGCCCCAAAGACCCGCAGGTATTATGGAGCGCGCTGGTCGAAAAGCAGGACGGTAAGTGGAGTATCATTTCCTTCCACAATCTCGACCTGGAAGTTTTTCAGAACGAGGAGATGAGAAAAGCCATGCCGATGCCGGCCGAAGTGATGTATGCGAGCTGGTATAATAAACCGTAAACAGCTACTCTGGTAATAGTCTTGCACAAATGGCAGGTGATACCATCATAATCGATCACTTTCCATTTGTGCTGACTGAACTGGATATGCACTACCAAACCTATCCATTATTAACAAAATACTACCAGTCATGAACACTGAACATAAAACCCAGTCTTCCAATTTTCATCAATTTGATCTGACCACGTTTTATCTGGCGCCCTTCTTACTGCTGGCCGCGACTATTGCCTTTTCCCTTGATGGCGACAGCAATTTTAAAACAGGCGTTCCCGGAGGTATACTTACTTCCTTTGCCTTTATCGCCTTCATTTTCGTGGTACTGCGATTGATGGATCTCGTTTATGCTACCCTGCCACGATTTGCTACCGCTATGCGTATACTTATGGTATACTGCTGTTTTGTGGGCTTTACTTTCGGTCTGAATGCCGTTCTGACTGCAGTGACGGAGGAAGCCTATTCTTTCTGGACCATGCCGGGAGCTGCCATTTTCCCATTTTCGGGCATTCTCTGGCCTTTATCCCTGCTGATCACCGGAATAGTATGCTACCGCAATAAGATCCTGCCCTCCCGGCTGGCCGCTCTGCTGATCCTTTGTGGCGTACTGTTTCCGGCGGGAAGAATACCCGGGAATGAAATACTGAACTACGCATCCGATCTGGCTTTTATCATCACCTTTATTTCCATTGCCCGATATCTAAAGGCCGCACCGGCGAGTGTTGGTAACAGCGCTTTGGCAACTGCCTGATCTCTATTATTTTCAGGCAGATCCAGGCCAGAAACGCATACTACTGGACAAATGGACGTTGGGACGTTGGGACGTTGGGACGTTGAGGTATTTGCATGAATCCCAAGATCCCAACGTCCAAATTTTCAAATATCCAGTAGTATACCCGAAACGTTTATCCATATGTTGGGAAAAAGATATCAGTTACTTTATCTATACACTCCAGTGATGTGTCTGCAGCCTTCGGCCCTCTTTGATCTCACTCCGCCAGGAACAGCTGGACTATTTCTTATTTGCTGCTCCCTCCAATAAAAGATGACGGCATCTGTTATACTGAATTGGCTTTTAATGAAAACAGAGCCCGGTTTGCTTTGTAGAATAAAGCATGGTTTTATACCTTGGCGCTAATAATAGTCAATCACATCAGTATAATGAAGCGTTCTTTCTGTATGATCTTTCCGGTCCTGCTTTTGGGTATTTCCAATTTGACGGCTCAATTCAATATTGCACATCTTTCGGAAGCCAAGAGTAACATAGCTACCGTACGTTTTGGGGATAAAGTATTCTTTGTAAGTGGCAAAACCAATGGTTCGGATAGCCGGCTGGTAGAAACCTACCATATTTCCACTAACTCCTGGAGTGAAGAGGAGTACACCAATGATGGTGTATTGGGAATGCAGTTGATGGCTACAGATAGCTATGCCATGGGCTACCATCTCTTAGGCGTAAATCTCCTCCTGGAAGAACTCATTCTTTACAATAACTATACCGGAGTATGGCAAAGACTGGATCATCCGGACGTTGCTTATAACAACTCTGAAAGCATATGTTTCACCATCGGAGAAAAAGCTTATCTCACGGACGGTACCAATTCCAACACGGCAGATGTTTACGATTTTACATCGGATACCTGGACGGTGGATACTTTACCGTTTGCCAAGAGGGATATCGGTTTTGCCAGCGTGAATAACAAGCTCTTCTTCATGGCAGGAAGAACCGATTTCAGTACCTGGTCGAGGCGGGCAGACGTTTATAACTTGGATACGGATACCTGGGAGTGGTTCAATCTAACCATTCCCAGAAGTAACTTCAGGACGATCGTTGCCGGCAATAAGATCGTAATCGCCGGTGGCCGAAACAGCAATGTCTCCCCTACCGGTCTGGTAGATCTGATCGAGATCATTGATGCCGACACCTACGAAATCAGCACTCTCCAGCTCAGCAAAAAAAAGATCAACATGCAAGGTGCTGCGGCCAATAACAAAGTCGTGTTCATCGGCGGCAACTCTTCAGAAGCAGAAATCATCGACTTAACGGAGAATAGTAAGCAAATAGTGGATCTTGGGGTGGGTGGCAATCTGGAAGGACTACAGGCAGCTGTGCTTGGAGAGCAGATCGTCTTTGCCGGTGCAAGCGGGGCCAATGGCCAATATGCCTTCGTTTACCATACCGGTACCGACACCTTTTCGACCATCGAGCTGGATTTTGCCCGAACAGGAGTGGCAATGGCCGTTACGGACCAGAGCATTTTGATAGCCGGTGGAGAGAAAACAGACGGTCAGGCCACCAGCGAGATCGTGATTTTGGAATCCGGCTGCTTCGGTGAATTATCCGACGCAGATGGAGATGGAGTTTGCGATACTTACGACCAATGCCCCGGTTTCGATGATCTCCAGGATTCCGACCAAGACGGCCTGCCTGATGGTTGTGATCCCTGTGTAAATCTGAATGGAGAACTCTGCAACGGTACTCCCTGTATTATCGATCCTGCGATTATCTCATCCGGTGGATATATTGCCGAGGAGAGCCTGCAGGCAACTGGCACTATTCCTGCTGACGGAGAAGTCAGATTCTATGCTCCTGAAGTTATCAGTCTGTTACCAGGATTCAATGCCCAGGCTGGCGCGAAATTTAGTGCCCAGATCGCCACTTGTGAACCTTTTGTACTTAACTTCGAAAAATCAAGAGTAAAGGAATCAACAACAAATGCCGGGAATCCGAAATTGTCAGATCATCCAGTACCTGTAGCTGTTCGTGTTTTCCCAAATCCTTTTTCCACTTCGTTTGAACTGCAATTTTCTTCCATAGCTTCTAAAGACGATACAGAAATAGATATCTGGATCGTCGATCAACTGGGGCAGATCCAATACCAAAAACAACGCCACCTTCCGAGCAATAATTTAACCATTCCTACAGCCGACTGGCCGGCCGGGCTTTATTTTATTCAATTCAGATGTGGTTACAGATACGGCGTGCAAAAGGTTGTAAAGAATTGATTGCAGGCTAACCAATGGTTAATTTTTCATTTCGAAAAGGCCAGCCCTTTCCAGGCAATTATCTAATTTCATTTGGTTGCTTAACCCCATTAATCGTAATTTCCCCTGGTATAGAACTATCAACCATTAACCTTAAAAATCCGCAAAACCAGTGAGAATATTCGTACCTATCATTCGATTCATGCTTCTAAGTTTTGCCATTCTACTGATCCCTTCCGCCTGTAAAAAGGATAAAAATGTACCCCGAGAAGACAAATGCTATATCTCAGCCAATGTAGACGGCCGTGATTATTACTGGGTGTTAAGTGAAAGTAACTGCTCATTTAACAATCAAAAACTCCAGGTAGGTGACATTGCATCCGATGAAGCAGAGCTCACGATCGACCCAGTGGACGGCTCCGGCAATTATTTCACCATCGATCCAGACCGCGATTTTACTATTTTTCTGACGCTGGGGCCCGCCAACCAGATCTACATTGGCGATGTAGAGATCACGATCTCATCTCTCTCTTCAAACGAAACATCCGGTACCTTTGAGGGCATTTTTACGGATATCAGCGGAACCATCTATCAGGTGGCAAATGGGGAGTTTCGGGCAGAATTTTAGGGTATTCGGGTGTTGACGTGTTTTGGTGCTCGGGTGCTCAGGTGTTGAGGTACGCACCCGAGCACGTCAACACCCGAGCACCTGAACCCACCAACACCTCACACCTCCAAACCAACCGTTCGATACTAAAATCTACCGCTCCAACAATATCCCGCTCTTTTTTGCGTATTCATATTGGCAAGGAATTTGTTAAGGACTTTAACAGAATAAAAGTCTAGTTTTGTATTCCTTTTTTGAAAAATTAAAAGAATCTCATGAAGAAGAACTTACTTCTTGGTTTACTGGTCCTGGTTTGCGTATTCAGCCTGAGCGAGACAACACATGCCCAATGCATTCAGGGCGCCAATGGTAAATACTACAGCCTGAACGGCGGCGAGTGTATCAATACCATCGTTACCGCAGTACCTTTTCTGCGTATCGTTTCCGATG
>JAGQXH010000357.1 GCA_020436695.1 Lewinella sp.
CCTTCCACAGCAACCTAATTTATAGTAAATTAAAGCCCGATTGCTCGCTCTTAAACTCACTTTGTTATGCGCTTTTTCCTATTTTTCTTTCTCCCACTTCTATTGGTATTGTGTAGTAGTTGTAATACCGAAAAGCCCGATGAGGAAACCCTTGTCCAGCTTGCCGGTACGAGCGTAGCCCGTGAAACGCCGGTAGAAGTAAAGATACAAGCCGTAGAGCGAGGCGCCTTTCCCTTGCGCACCATCAGTTCCGGTATCCTGGAAGCCTCCCGTCAGGTAGTGTTGCGCTCCGGCGCAGGAGGCAAGATCACCCAACTTCAGCTTGAGGAGGGGGGGCGCGTTGAAAACGGCCGGCTCGTCTTACAACTCGATGACCGGGAGCAGCAACTGCAGTTGCAACAGAGCGAGCTGCAATTGCAGGAGGCCCTGGTCACCAAGCAGGACATGATCGTCAGCAACGGTGGACAGGCTACTGTGGATACTTCGGTAAGCCCGCAAAAACTGGAATTCATCCTCATCGCCAGCGGCTACAAAAGAGCGCAACAGGCTATAGAAGAAGCCCAATTCAATCTTACCAAGGCCCAGCTTTACGCGCCATTTGCCGGTTTGGTGGCTGAGGTGAAGGTGCGCCTGCACCAACAAATTGCCGCCGGAGAAGAAATTGCTCACCTCATCGATCCTTCCTCATTCGAAGTGGTGTTCCCGCTATTGGAGTCGGAAGCCGTACAGGTGCGTACGGGGCAACAGCTACGGGTACGGCCGGCCGCACTACCCTCGCTCGATCTGCCGGCCGAGGTGACGGGCGTAAATCCTGTCGTCAATGAGCAGGGCCTGGTCAAAGTGCGGGCCCGGCTGCGCAATCCGGGTGGGCATCCCTTATTTGAGGGCATGAAAGTGGAGGTAGTGCTCGAACAACCGCTCCGGGATCAACTGATCGTCCCGAAATCGGCCGTCGTGCTGCGCTCCGGACGCGAAGTGGTATTCTCCTATGACCAAGAGGAAAAACTGGCTAAATGGAACTATGTGCACATCGCACACGAAAACGACAGCTCTGTAGCGATTGATGAAGGGCTGGAAGCGGATATGTTGATCATTTATGAAGGGAATTTGAATTTGGCGCATGATGCGGCGGTGGAAGTGGTGGAGTGAGGTGTTCCGGTGTCCGGCGCCCGCAATAGCAGCTATTGCCTCCCATTTTAGCGGACTTAGTCCTTCTACTTTCTATCAAATACTCATTACCGAAGTTGAAGTTGTCTCACAACTTAAATTAATTATTGACAACAGACCTCAAATATATTACCTTGCATTCCCATATAACGAATAAAACGCGCAAATTCTATCTCTTTTGAATATTACAGATTTAGGTATGAAAAAAAACTATAATTCGCAGCTCACTCGTGCCGATGAACTCACTCTGGTGAGCCGATCCCGTCAGGAACTCGCCGCAGCTTACGGCGTCAGCGCCCGCACTTTTCGGCGTTGGTTAAAAATTCATAAAATTGACTTGCCTTCCGGCCTGGTTAAACCCGAAGATATTCGGAAGATCTATGAACGATTGGGGATGCCGGGATGAACTTCATTAGTAGAATAAGGCAGTTTTTAAAACCTTTTTATGACACGTCTCTCACTTTATCTCCTGCTGATGGGGGTATTGCTGTACTCCTGCAAGAATGGCAGTCAATCGGCCTTCGGTGAAACCGAAAAGGATGTTTTACCTGATGATACACAGGAATATCAATTGACTAAAGGCAGCAGTATAAATTTGCCATTGGATAACAGCGTTTCTATTGACTTTAGTGACGTTCAATTATATCACGGGCAAAATGATAAGTTACTGATCAGTCTATTTGATCCGACGGTCCCCCGCTTGCATATTTACGATTACCCGACTATGCAAAAAATAAAGCGCATAGATTTTGCACTACAAGGACCAGACGGAGTAGGAGGAAACACCTCGAGTATGGGGCATTTCCTGTATGCACCCGATACCATTATTATTTATAATTATTGGGACAACAAACTATTGGTATTCGATATCAACGGCAGGAAGTTATCTGCTACTGCTCTACCAGCGCCCGATGAATCTCATTTTAGTTGTCAGTTGGCATATGCCAATGCTTTCCGGCGCGGCACACAGGTATTTTTGCCCAATACCTATCAAGGAGTGATGGCCGGTCAATTGATCCCTGCTGCGGATATTCCCGCATTTCTGGTGTTTGATTTAGCCGACAACTCATTGGCATCATTTGGGCAGCGGTCGGAGGTGTATGATATGGGGTATAATGTAGCCGGCGATAATAGCATGGTTTTCGGTAATATCGGCTCATCGAAGGAAATATTGTATTCCTTTAAAAAAGATCATCACCTCTATCGGGCATCTACTGCGGGCAAAGTAGAAAAGTACCCACTCGGTTCGGAATATTTTGCTGATTTGCCGCCTTTCAGCGAATCCTTTAGAGATGGTTTTGCCCAGGAAAATGCCAGTAGTAAAGTGCTTTCGGAATATGTACTGACTGCTCCGAAATACGGCCAGATCCTCTACGATCCCTGGAATAAAGTATATTATCGTTTTGCTTTTTTGCCGAGAAACAAAGAAGAACTAAAAGCAAATCGTCGCCGCTTGAAACCAAGCGTCATTATCATCGATGAAAATTTTAACAAGGTGGGAGAAACCCGGATCGATGCCGCCGGCTATTATGACATCAGAAAGCTATATGATGCCTTCGTAACTAAAGATGGTTTGGTGATCCCCTGGAAAAATGAGGTGTCAGATGACTTTTTGGTATTGCAGGCCTTTGCACTAGAAATACTTTAGTTGGTTGTAGAAATTCATATGCAATTAGCCTATCTCAGATCGGTCAGGGCTATTTGTAGCGTTACTTTTTTCGTTTTTTTAGTTATGGAGTCAGCGAAGTGACCTGGAATATTCATGAAAAACAGAAGTAAAACTATGAACCGCAGATTATCCATAAAACTTTTTACGCTATCCTTATTATTTTTAATAGCTGGTTGTAAAGCCGATGTGATCTACCCTGATCAAGAAGAAAACGGAAAAATATACGACCAAAAAGTCGAATTGGAGTACACAAGGAGCCTTGAGTTCAGCGTCGATTCTACCTTTAATATCGACAACCTCAGCTCCGTCGGAACATTTGAGGAAGATGATGAACAATATGTATATTTTTTAACCAACGAGCGGATTTATATTTATGCTACCGAGGATCAAAAGCTAAAAAAAATCATTCCTCTCTATTATGAAGGGCCTGATGCTACCGGGCCATTCTCCACTTTTGATGGCTTAGCCATTGTCTCGACCGATTCCATCTTCTTTCTGAATAGTTCCACAGGCACACTTTCCCACCTAAACGATGAAGGAAAATTGATTAATAAAGTAGATGTTGGAGCCTTCCAGTCTAATGGAGCCTTTTATGGTGATTTTCTGATGGATATCCAAAGGGTGGATGATTTTCTGATGCTACCGGCTTATGGGTTTAAAACAGTAGATGATTATACTACTACATTCATCAGTTTGGCCTATAATATGAAGCAACAGACCGGGCTGGGTGTGTTTCATTATCCCGATCTTTATAATAAAGCCTATTGGGGATACCATTCCTACTTGCGCTGGGCATCAGTAGCTTACATACCTTCAAAACAACAATATTTTGTTAATTTTCCAATAGATCCAAGAGTCTATATTTACGATGATAATTTTAAATTAATTGGGGAAAGGTATCTGGGCTCTGTTTACTTTTCTGCCATTCTACCGCAAAGTGAAGATCCCGAGCGGAGATTTTTGGCGGAAGGACGCGAAGTCCCAGAGAATAGTGCTTATTTTAGTAAGGTGTCATTTTTCTCTGGCAGTTTATTTCATGAAGATCTAGGGATCTATGTTAGAGGCACCAGGATTGGTAAGGATAAAGCAGCAGGAAAAGAAAAGGTAACCTTCAGCCTAATCTTCGCCGACGAATCCTTGAACAAAACAGGCGAATACCTCATTCCAGATAAGTATTCCTTTTCGGTCATTTTCCCCACCCCGGAAGGCCTGGCTTTTTTCAGCAATGAAAAATATGATTGGCAGGAAAACAAGATCGTCTTTGATGTGCTGCGTTTTAAAAAGACGGACGGTGCTTTGCAGTAATGCAGATTTGAGCATCCTGCAAATACTATAACTTTTGTATTTTGCCACATGCTACGCTTTCTCCTCCACCGCCCCGTCGCCGTACTGATGACCACCCTGGGCCTCTGCGTCCTGGGGCTGGTGGTAATGGGCACCTTACCCATCGGGCTGCTGCCGGATATCGCCATCCCGCGTATCAGCGTGCAGGTGGATTGGCCGGACCGCTCGGCGCAGGAAGTGGAAGACGCCATTGTACAGCCCCTGCGCAACCGCCTGCTGCAGGTAGGCCGCCTGACCGACCTGCAAAGTGAAAGCCGCAACGGCTCCGCCGGCATCCAGCTTTCCTTTTCCTACGGTACCAATACCGACCTGGCCTTCATCGAAGTCAACGAGCAGATCGATCAGATCAGCGGGCAACTGCCGAGGGAGGTGGCCCGCCCACGCGTCGTGAAGGCCAATGTTTCCGATCTACCGGTTTTTTATCTCAGTATGGTCCCCAGGGCCGGAGAAGGCGACAGGCGGAGGGGAACCGATCCGCTCGAACTCAGTGAATTTGCCCGTTCGGTGGTCAAACGTCGACTGGAGCAACTACCGGAAGTAGCCTTCGTGGACCTCAGTGGGCTGGCCGAACCGGAAGTGCGCATCGTGCCCGACCGCAGCTTACTGCAATCACTGGGTATGAAACCGGAAGACATTACAACTGCCCTGGAGCAGAATAATCTACAGCTCGGTAATATCCTCCTGCAAGACGGCCAGTACCAGTATGCCATCCGCTTTTCTTCCCGTCTGCAAACGGTGGAGGATATCAACAATATCTATCTGACTGCCGGTGAAAAACACCTCCGCCTGGGGGAAGTAGCTGCCGTCAGTCTGATCTCGCAAGCTGCCCGAGGACACTATCGTTTCCAGGCTCCGGGAGACGAACCGCCTGGTCGCCGGAGCATTGTGCTGAGTGTACGCAAGCAGGCCGATGCCCGTCTGTTCGATCTACAAACTTCCTTTGCCACCCTGCTTACCGATTTACGGCAAAGTTATCCCCAACTGGATTTTTACGTCACCAACGACCAGTCAGATCTGCTGCGGGTATCCATCAGCAATCTGTTGAGCAGCCTGCTCTACGGCGCCGTGTTCGCTTTCCTCATCCTCCTGGTCTTTTTCCGGGAATGGCGGGCACCCATCCTGATTGCCGTCGTCATTCCGGTGGCGCTTGTCATCACGATGTTTGGGCTGTACCTGGCTCACATTTCCATCAATATCATTTCTCTGGCCGGTCTGATACTGGGCGTCGGCCTGATGGTGGATAATGCCATTATCGTGATCGAGAATATCCGGCAGCAGCGACGGCTGGGCCTGTCTCTGGACGAAGCCTGTATCCAGGGAGGTGAAGAAGTCATCCGGCCATTGCTGAGCTCGGCCCTGACTACCTGTTCGGTTTTTGTACCCCTGGTGTTTCTCAGTGGTCTGTCCGGTGCTTTGTTTTACGATCAGGCAGTGTCTATCACTTTGGCACTAGGAGCTTCGCTATTGGTGGCTTACCTGTTTTTGCCGGTATTAGTACGACTGCTGGAACGAAAGCGAAATCGGGAAGCGTCAATTATTGAACAGGAAGGCTGGATACAACGGGCCAGACGAACACCTTTTGCCCGTTCGGTGGCTGTTGTACTGCGGTACCCTTATTTATTTTTATTGTTCGTGCTACTCTTCCTGGCAATAGGGGGCTGGCTGCTTTCGCAAAGCGAACGCGAGATCTTTCCTACGCTGACTCGCCCCGGTCTGGAAATGGATATCGACTGGAATGCGGCCATTAGTCTCCAGGCCAATGAGGAACGGCTCGGCGTATTACTCCTCGATCTGGACAGCCTCATCGACAGTGTGCAGGTCTTTTCCGGCGAGCAGGACTTCCTGATGAGTGAATGGGAGCAACAGATCAACGAAGCCCGACTGTATGTTTTCCCCCGGCCGGGGATCAATGTAGAACACCTGAGACTGGGACTGATCCAATGGATGAGCAGGCAGTATCCTTCTGCTTCGGCGCACACGGTGCCCATCAAGAATATATTCGATCAGGTATTCGCCCAGGACCGCCCGGCCCTGGTAGCTCATATCCAGCAGGTGAACGAGCGGAGGTCACCTGCACAGGACATAGTAGCCCCGATTGTCGAAGAACTACACCGAAAAGGTTGGGAGCCCACCCTGCCCACCCGTCAGGAGCAGTATGCGATACGGATACGGCGCACAGAAGCGCTCCGCTACGAAGTGGACTATCAAACCGTCTATGACCGCCTTTTAGCTCTCTTCAATGAAAACCGGATCAATACGCTGCAAACGGGGCAGCAGGCCATACCCATTGTATTGGGGGATGCCCGAGGCCAGAGCATCTTCGGCTTGCTGGAAAAAGCCAGTGTACGGAACCGAACGGGCGATTTGCTTCCTTTACGTTATTTTGTAGAGGTGGACCGGGAAGAGGACTATAAAAGTATAGCGGCTACCCGAAACGGCGTGGCTTATGACCTGGCGTTCGCCAAATATGCACCGGAACTGGAAACCAGTATCCGCGAACTGGTCAGTACCCAACCGGACCTTACCGTACAGTTTTCCGGTACGGCTTTTGAAAGTCAGCGGCAAATCCGGGAATTGCTCGTTATCCTGGGGATCGCCTTGTTGCTACTCTATCTGATCCTGGCCGCACAGTTTGAATCCCTGTTACAGCCCCTGATCGTGATGCTCACGGTGCCGGTGGGCATTGCCGGGGCCGTAAGCATCCTTTGGCTGGCAGGGCAAACGCTCAATCTCATTGCGATCATCGGCATGACCGTCATGAGCGGTATTGTCGTCAATGATGCCATACTGAAGATCGACATGATCAACCGGCTAAGACAGCAGGGGTTCGATCTTCTCTCTGCCATCCACGGTGGTGGTCATCGGCGGTTGCGCCCCATACTGATGACGAGCCTGACTACCATATTTGCTTTATTGCCGGTATTGTTCACCTCCGGACTAGGAGCTGAATTGCAACGACCACTGGCCTGGGCCATTATCGGAGGGTTGAGTGTAGGAACTGCGGCGAGCCTTTATCTGCTGCCGGTATTATATTTTCTCCTGAACAGTATGCCCGGGCGGAAAGATCCCCATTTCTCAACGTAAGGAATCTAAATGGGGATTCAGTCTATTGACATTTTTGATATTCAATTATCATTTTTGATCGCGGGTTTGTGTAGAAAGTCTTTCCCTAAAGATGTGAGAAAAGAATGTTTGGTTTGCCTTAGCTCAGCCCCTCTAACTCTCCTTAGGGAGAACCACCCATGCTTTCAAACCCAACATTCTTTTTCGTCAAAATCACAAGTTGAACTTTTTACACAACCTCTTTATTGGCTTGACGTATTGTTGACGTAATCGGCTCTTATCCTGACGTGCAATTGCAGTAGTTTTTGAGATCATATATTTCCAAAAAATTCATTCCTTTGTTCTGTTAAAGAAGGTACATTCGAAATTATATTCAAAAAAGCCTATGTTCGTAGAGGAATTATTTTGAATATTGAGTGTGCCAAGTGTCCAGATCAGACACGCTTTACAGAAGGACCGGTAAGTAATCCATACCGCCGGTAGATTTCCGTTACTATGCAGTCTATTCAATTTGGCAATTAATTAGCGAACGAAAAACCTACTGACATTCATGTACTTAATCGGGTATGACATTGGGAGTTCCTCCATAAAAGCGGCGATAGTAGAAGTGGAAAGTGGAAGACAGGTAGCCGTTTGTCAGGAGCCGCAGCGGGAAATGGAGATGATGGCGAAAGAGAGCGGCTGGGCCGAGCAAGCGCCCGAAACCTGGTGGGACCATCTTTGTACAGCCACGGGAAAATTACTGCAACAAACGGGAATTGATCCGGCTGCCGTCAAAGGCATCGGGATTGCTTACCAAATGCACGGGCTGGTCGTTGTTGACGATCAGCACCGCGTCCTTCGTCCTTCCATCATCTGGTGCGACAGCCGGGCGGTAGAGATCGGCAATCAGGCTTTTGATATTATCGGTCATACGCGGTCGCTACAACATCTGCTCAATTCACCGGGCAATTTCACGGCCTCCAAACTGCGGTGGGTGCAGGAAAATGAACCGGAACTGTACCGGAAGATCCATAAATTTATGCTGCCCGGCGATTATATTGCCATGCGGCTCACCGGCGAGATCACCACGACCATCTCAGGCCTTTCCGAAGGCATTTTCTGGGATTTTAAGAACAATGATATTGCGACTTTGGTATTGGAGCAGTACGGCATCGATGAAGCCCTGATCCCGGACATCGTTCCCACTTTTGGTGAACAGGGACAACTCAACGAAGCCGCTGCGGCCGCCACCGGCCTGAAGGTGGGCACCCCGGTCTGTTATCGCGCCGGTGATCAGCCGAATAATGCACTGGCGCTGAATGTATTGAATCCCGGTGAAGTAGCCGCTACCGGTGGTACTTCCGGCGTAGTGTACGGTGTA
>JAGQXH010000358.1 GCA_020436695.1 Lewinella sp.
AGTGATCCGGCCGCTCTATCAGGAATATATTCTGCCTAACCTGGCCTACATTGGAGGGGGCGGTGAGATCGCCTACTGGCTGGAACGAAAATCACAGTTTGCTCATTTTGGTATCAACTTTCCGATGTTGATCCGTCGTAATTCGGTACTCTGGATCGATAAAGGTAATGCCAAGAAGCTGGATAAACTGGGACTCAAGGTGGCCGATCTCTTCACGGAGACCGAAACGCTGATCAAAGAATACGTTAAGGCCAATTCGGAAAACGAACTGAGCCTAAAGGAAGAAAAAAGACAACTGCATACCATTTTTGAAGGTATTGTCGAAAAGATCAAGGAAGTAGATCCTACCCTGGTAAAAACGGTGAAAGCTGAGGCCGCCAATCAGATGAACAGTCTGCAGGGCCTGGAAGCCCGGCTGCTCAAGGCCGAAAAACAGCGCCACGAAATTGAATTAAACCAGATCCGTGGACTGAAGGAAAAGTTATTCCCCGGCAACGGTTTACAGGAGCGCAAAGACAATTTTCTCAATTTCTATCTGCGGTACGGCAACTCCTTCTTTGAAACCCTCATGGGTGAACTGGATCCACTGGAAGAAGGATTTGTGGTAGTGGTGGATGAATAGCCCGCAATTCCATATTTAGATTTTACAATACTGAAAATGAGGGCTTAAAAGTAGCGAGGTGTGGTAGATTTGAAAATCTGCCACACCTGAAAACATCTAGCGGAGCGGCTACAGGTTACCTGCTTCCCGGTTTAGCTGCGAGGAGTAGCGCTCCTGCAGGCCGCCCATGATTGTTTTGACGATCAGCTCAGGGTCCGTTCCCGGCTCGAAATATTTCACCCATATGTGAGCACCGTCGGAAGCCCGGATGACCTCAGCCAGCAGCCGGTCCGTCGGATCGGCCGGTGCGAACCTACCATTCAGAATAATATCAATATCCAGATCCTCTACCAAGTTTTCCAGACTACCTGAGGAAGGATAGCGATCAGTTGTAGTAGGCCCGATCACTTCCATTATGTTGGGATAGCCCCTGGTTAATCGTTCCACTAGTTGTAAGGAAATATCGTTCCCCGCAAATGCACTACTGTCGGTCAGCGGCTGAAAGGACATGATCGCTACACGTACAGGGACTTGAGCCTCCGTTGACGGCTTAAGCAGCGACCTCCCAATGAAAAAGGAACTCAGCAGTATCAGAAACAGTGCAGGTATCAGCCGTTTGGAAACCGCCGGGCGTCTTTCTTTCTCCCGCTTATCGCTATCGATGCGTTCCCATAGTACCAGCCACCGATAGCCGCGACGGGGAATGGTCTCAATATATACCGGATCAGATGCCCGGTCATTCAGAGCCGAACGGATCTGCCGGATGCAGTAATGAAGGCTACTCTCAAAATCCACCTGCACTTCCGGCCAGATCGCCTTTTTGATCTCTTCCTGACTGACAATTCCAGGATATTTCTCCAGTAGGAGCAACAGCAACTTATTGGGTTGCGGTGCTAACCTGTTGGTGGCCTCTGCCGGCTCCCCTTTTCTGTAAACCAGTTCTCCCCTATCCGGATAAAAATGGAACGCATTGAAATGAATTGGACTCTCCATTCTGCTAAGATAACTAACTGTTCTTTGAAAAACTGTTGATAATTATTGCATCTTTGGCGGGTGAAAAACTCTAAGCCACTATTCCCCGGAAGTTCTTCTCTTTTCAAAAGCAGTAAAGTCAAATCTAATTTTTCCTGCGAATTCTTTTGCTGAAGAGGGATAGGATGCCAGATTAGAACTAGTCGAATATTGTTTCGCTGAAAAATCAACATAATTATGCAGTTCTACACCAGACTCTCAGACGAGTCTCGTGCTCTAAAAAAGAGAGTGAGTCAGATCCCAATTCCGAGCAATTTGCCCCTATGGAGAAATTTCCTCATTGGACTAATACTGTTGTTTAGTGCACCATGTGTTTTATTTGTAACTCCGGAGTTGTGGCAATTTCATCCTGTAGTTGAGTCCATCGTTATTTTTTTGTTTGCCGGTATTTTTGCCATCGGTTTTTTACTCATCGGAACGACCCAACATCATGGAAGTCATGGCGGTTTTTCGCAAAATCCGACCATTAATTATTGGATTTCGAAAACCATTTTTTTGATGGGCATGTGGGATAAGAACTGGAGAATGCAGCATGTAGTCCTTCACCACACCTATACCAACCTTTACAACAAAGACCCGGATGTGCGGTCGGCTGAAGCGGCCAAGATGATATTCTCCCCATTTTCCAGCACCAGACCCTATTCGGGGCAGGCCCGAAAATGGTTTGTGTTCTTTATCTATGGTCTTACATTTATCGTTTGGTTAACGTATGGCGATTTTCGTCGCGTGATTGAATATCATGGGATCGACAGGCGACAATACAATAATGATAAAAGCCTGGTAAGATGCCTGCTGGAGATCAGTATATTCAAGATATGCTATTTTGGCCTCGCCATTGCTTTGCCGTTATACATGGGGACCCCGTGGTATATCGTTATACCTTTTTTGTTGATTGGATTGTGGCTGGCGGGTAGCTTGTTGATGCCGATTTTCCAAATGGCCCACATCAGCACGAAGACAAGACATTTTCATGATCCTAATGAGCTACCTATTCATGAGGAGATCGATCAATACGAACATGCAATGCTGACTACCGTTGACTTCTACTTCGAAAACAAGTTTCTCAACGGCATTCTTACCAATCTGTTCGGCTATTTGAACTACCAGGTCGTACACCACATCTTTCCGGGCAAGAGTCCGTTAATCTATCCTGAGATCTCCAGACTTTTGGAGACCTGGTATGACGAAGTTAAATATTTCAAGCTCCAATTAAGGGATGCATGGAAGGCGCATTTGGATTATTTAGTCCAACTCACGGATGAAGAATTTATCACGATGACAAGATCGGGAGAGCTTAGAGAAATGTGATTTCATCAATTTGTGGAGATGAAAATACGTACGTTGCGATCATGATCTCTTTTATCAAATCCTGTTCCTAAAAAAGTGGTTCAGTTTGAGAACAACTGAGGCATAGAAGCCGGGCGTTTTACTTTACTGCCCTGCCGCTTCCAAAATAAATTCCTGCTTCCGCTTATTGAGGTAATCAATGGCTTGGTCTGTTACTCGCAACTGAGCTTTCAAAGTTTGCTCAATCCGCTGTAGTATATCGCTGACACCGTTCAGATAATTCAAAGTGCTATTGATCTGCTTCCGAATGATCCAATCGGAGATCAGATAATCGTAATAGATCTCATTAAAATGTTTGAGTTCTGCGACTTTGTTAATTCGTTTTATGGATTTAGATCTATAGACATCCTCTAATTCGTCTTCCAACTGTTGAAATAGCGGTTTTAACTTATAAGAGAGCTGTTGCGCCTGATCGATATAGGTATCCTTGCTTAATTGAGGTTCGCCTGAATTGATTAATCCCCACTCCTCACTATGTTGTGCTTTAATAACTCGGGTGAGCATTCCCTGAATAAGTTCCGCTGCTTTCCGGACCACAATTAAGGCTTCCTGTACTTCCTGCTTATAAGCGATCTTCTCATCGATTTGCTCATGGATCTCAATGATCTGATTTTTAAGTCCGGCATATTTTTCCTGGATCAATTGGTTGCGTTCGGTTAACAAGGAGGTTAACTGCTGGTAAACCTCTTGTTCTTTTTGCACTTTTTCCTGCAGTACCTGTTTTTCATAGCTAAGAAGATCAACGGTTTTCTCGCATTCATTGTACTTCAGTACAGCGTTTAGGTATTCTTGTTTTTCGATCTCATATTGTTCTTCTTTTTTGCCGAGAAAAGTGTGAAAGAGAGAAGCTAGAGATAAGCCTTCAAACTTTTTGACATCCTGATATTCTTTTTCCAGAATGAGATGAATGTCATCCAAATTTATTTGCTCCTCCTCCAGTCTCTGATTCAGATTGGCAAGATGCTTTTTGGCGTGGATAATGCTTTGGTAATAGGCCAGTAATTTTTCCAGATCAGCATTTTGTTGCATGGTGTTCTATCAATTCGGGTATGAATCTTCAAATTAATAGATTTTCCAGACTAAAGACGATTTTTTTTACTTGGTAGAAAGGAATTTAGGAGACTGTGAAGGCGCTAAGGAATTATTCACTGAGTTGTTTTTTTCAAACTGTTTTTTGCCTTTCTCTCTATTGAGTAATTTGAGAATTTCCAGCAATCAACAATGTGTGCACATGCATGATTCTGGAATCCTATACAAAATTCCCTGACACAGTTTAGATAACACAGCTTTCTTTCCCACACCAGCAGACATGGTAAACAAGTCTGCAGGCAAATAAATCATTAAGATTGATGAGGTCTGTCATGGCTTTTTAATACAATTTCTCTTATGTTTTTTAATGGGATAAAGGGGCATAGATGCTGCTTCCATAAGAGCAAGTCAGCAGAGGAGAAACATTTATTACATATTTGGATACCTTGAACAGGGAAGCAAAAAAGCAGATAAAAAACCTCAATTATGAAAAATAAAAGAGATCAGGCAAAAGCAAGAGTTGAATTCCGTATTCACGTATTCATTTTTATTGCTGTAATTGTTTTGTTGGCAATTATCAACCTATTCACATCACCGGAAAACCTCTGGTTTATATGGCCTATGTTAGGCTGGGGAATTGGCCTTGTAGTTCACGCCTTAAGGGTCTATGTTTTTTCGGGCGAAGAGGGTCTGAAAGAACGTATGATCCAACATGAAATGAATAAAGACAATTAACTTAAGCGAGGCTACAGTATAGTAATAATTCTGAGACCTGGCCTAGTGATCAAGCGTTCTGAAATACTCCAGGATCGCTCTGGCTTCTTCTTCAGTTATGTGTTGATTCGTCATCAATTGACCGCCAAACTCCATGAAAAGTGCTTTGGCCAGAGAATCTTGTTGCAGCATTCCTTCCGGATTTAAGATCATATTCATTACCCATTCAGGTGTGCGTCTTTCCAGAATTCCATTATGTGGTGGTCCGATAAAAGTCGATCCAATTTTGTGGCAAGCCGTGCACTTCCGTGCGTATAATTCTTTTCCTATACCGGCCATTTCAACATCTATTGCTTCACTAATGGTCACTGAATCGATCGGACCAACGCCTTTATTTTCTAAATTTATTGTTGTAGAAGCCTGCAAGTGTTCCGATGTTTCTTTTTTTGCAAAAGAAAACTCACCTTTCACCTCTTTTTGTTTACACTGAAAGGCCAAAATGGTGACCAGAACCAAGACTAAAAGTCGATATTTCATCTAAATACTTTAAATCGCGACTATGAAAAATTCGCTTTTGATTACACTTGTCATTTTAATGCTTAGTTGCAGCTCAGATCAGCAGTGGACCTATCTATTCAATGGAAAAGACCTTGAAGGCTGGCATGTTTACAACAAAGGTAAACAAAACTTAAATGGCTGGTACGTTTCTGATGGGGTATTGGTTTTCGATCCGGCGAACAGAACGGAAGCAACGAATGCTGATCTGGTGACCGATCAACAATTCACCAGCTTTGAGCTGGATCTCGAATGGATGATCTCTGAAGAGGGCAACTCTGGTGTTATGTGGGGTGTAGTTGAAGATCCTCAATATGAGCATACCCATGATACCGGTCCTGAATTGCAGGTATTGGATGACAATTGGACAGCCTATGTCGAGGAACGAGGGAATATACAGCGGGCAGGATCCATTTTTAACGTGATTGCTCCATCAGAAATCGTTAGTAAACCAGCCGGCCAATGGAATCACTTCCTGATTCATATTGATCAAACCCAAAACGAAGGTTTTGTCATTTTCAACGGTGTAGAAACGCTCAGGTTTCCGGTGAATGGTCCGGAATGGGAAGCATTGATCGCCGGCTCCGGTTTCAAAGATTGGCCCGGATTTGGGAAGGCGCAAACTGGTCATATTGCTTTGCAAGATCATGGAAATCAGGTTGCCTTTAGAAATATCAAGATCCGGGAGCTGTAGCTTCGGTTTTATTTTAAGTTGTCAGTTACCCAGTGGTCAGTTAGTCAAGCCCGTGCTAAAAGTCAATGCTCTTAGCCCGGATTTTAGAGAAATGAGGGCTTCGCTCCCGGTCATTTCGACTTGTAGGGTTAAATTCAAGCATTTATCATTACGACTGATGCTTATCATTGAAAAAAAGACCGGTCATGATTAATTTAGAGGTACACATTGATCTTGTGGTTGATGAAACTTCAACTAAATAGAATATTATTGGTATCGGCTTCCCTCATTGTAATGGTAGCTGCATTTGCTTTGCTTGTTTTTCAGTCTTCGGTAATCCCCAAACGATCCTTTTCAGCACCGGAAACATCCTATCATAATTGGGATGAAATTCTTTCATCCCTCCAACCGATCACCATCCGTACGTACTCAACGGGCATGATGCAAACAGACTTATCCGGCATCATGAATTTGTCGCACGAAAAAGCGGCAGATATTGAGGATGTGATTGTTAAAACACCTGTCACCGCAAGCATCATCCATCATCAGGAATTTGGTTTCTTTCTGATCGATACGGGGCTCGACTCCTCCTATATTAACAATCCGTATGGCACTTACCGAGGCATTCTGGTAAAGAAAACTATAGGTAAAGGATCTCAGGAGCCCAATACGAATATTGCGGCCATCTTAGAGCGGGAAAACATTCAGCTTCAGGGGGTATGGCTAACGCACCTGCATCCTGATCACACGGCAGGTATTGTTGATCTGCCCAAAAGTATTCCTTATGTCGCCGGCGAAGGGGAACGCTATATCAACTTTCGATACTTGATGCAATCAGATCATTTGGCAGGATTAGAGGCCCTGTATGAAATTGATTTTACGAAAGGGATTGATCTGCCTCCGTTTGGGAAAGGTGTTGATCTGTTTGGCGATGGGTCTTTCTGGGCTATCGAATCCAGTGGTCACAGCAAAGGTCACGTGATGTATTTCATTAATGGGAAAGATGAGCGAGTGCTCGTGACCGGTGATGCCTGCAACGACCAATTCCAATTTGACACCGGAATTGGCCCGGGGTATTTTTCAAGTGATCTTGAGCAAGCACAGCATGTGTTGGAATCTATAATCATTTTCAAGGAACGCTATCCTGAAGTCAGGCTGGTCTTTGGGCATGATGTGTGAAGATCGTTCGAAAGGCAGATGAAGGTGAAGCACTCTCTGAATGTAAGCAATTTGCGTTCATGATCTCTTTTTTTAAATCCTGTTTCTCAAAAATATGTGTTCTGAAAACGTGGTTCAGAGTGGGAAATTGTTGCCAATCTTGTACAAATTCTTCTAGAGTACGTAATTTATCTGGGATCGTAATCGCTTTCATATTTTTTTCAGTTAGGCAATCTGATTTTATCTCCGCAATTCCATTTCAATTACCTTATTATAATCTATTTCTCCTTCATAAATAATTTTGGAAAAATCAAGAGGAAGTTCTTCAAGCTGTGATTCTATTTCCTCTAATTCCCCTTCTAGTCCTCTTTCTTTAACAGCGTTATTCCATTTTTCTTTTGCCTCTTTTTCTTTATCTTCTTGCTCTCTTAATTTACTTTCAAGAATTTTCCTTTCTAAAACTAATTTTCTGCGATTTTCTCTCCAGTTGGAAATTCTTTCGGCGGTTTGCACAATTGCCCAAAATGCTGCAATACTTCCAAATAGGATTTCAATTGCAAGTGGTGATTTCTTCTCAATCGCCCCAATTCTCATCCTTTGTGGAGAAGTAAGCTGATGCCCTACTATTTGATTCGAATCCGAATCAAAAATAAAATACTCATATTCCCCAGCAGTGTTTCTTATCACCAAATCATGTAAAATTTCTAAGTTTTTCAAAAGTGAAGACAAATGCCTTACCTCTATAAAATGGCTATTTTCATCAAAGTAAATATTAGCTTTTGCCAATTTTATTTCGTGAACAGTAATACTTTGAACAATTCTGATATTAATATCAGTCCGGAAATTTGGTAATAAATTTGACCAATAATCGGGGGATTGGTAATAATCCTTTTCTAGTAGAACCCGTCCTTCTGAAAATAATTGCCTTGTTCTTTCTTTGGAAATGTGATAAATGGAAAAAATTTGTAATGCAATGTATTCGAGTTGCTTAGTTTTCCTGATGAAATTTTCAATTGTCTTATTAATGGAATTTAGAAAAAAGCCCCGAGAGATTTCCCAATTCGGTAATTCTGAGCTCATGGAATCCCAATTTTCATAAATTGTTGGTCTTAAAATTGTCCCTAATGCACCAGCAAGATTATGAAAAACACTGAATAGCTCTTCAGCCTTTTTTGTTTCAGTCTCTTGGAAAACTTCAAACCATTGATCAAAAAAAGTTTGATGTATTTCGCTGAATGCGTTTGAAGGCTTTAATTCGGATTTATCTATATTTTTAAGAACTACAATTTCATTCTGAGTTAAATCAAAAAACATACAATCTAAAAAGTATCTTAATATGGATTTAATCTCATTTTCATCGAATTTTTCCATTAAGGTATCTAGAAACCGAATGATTAGATTTCTACCAAAAAAAGTTGGAATAAAATCGAGTAGCTCAATTTCTTCTATTAGCTCACCAATTTTATTTT
>JAGQXH010000359.1 GCA_020436695.1 Lewinella sp.
ATGCAGTTGAACTAGATTTACTGGCTTATGAGTCAGAACTAGAAGATGAAGAAGACTTTGAAAGATACTTCTCCGTATTTTGGCAATTTAGGGAAGAAGCACTGTTAAGCCGAATAGCCGTGAAAATTGAACAGCTGCCCATTACAAAAGAGCAGGAATTCCTGGTTGCAATTGATAATCAAAGTGTGAATCATTACATTCGATCCAATGAACTCAGGTTACTCGAAAATCTATTTCAGTCTGATAATCCTTTGTTTCAGCGAGCTATTACACAGGCATTTCGATTCTGCGAAAAGATGCCGGAATCTTTCCCAAGTCTTATCAAGATTTGCAAAGATGCCATTGTCTTCAAGAGCGACGG
The DNA here is from genome assembly GCA_020436695.1 of Lewinella sp. Taxonomy (GTDB): domain Bacteria; phylum Bacteroidota; class Bacteroidia; order Chitinophagales; family Saprospiraceae; genus Flavilitoribacter. Next base: position 362 of record JAGQXH010000359.1, read on the forward strand.
TGAATTGGGAGATATTGAACGACAGCAATATCTTTTTAGATACTTAATCAAAGGAGTTGAAGCCCATAGACCTTTATCTATAGCACTCTTCCTAAGTCTTGCGGGATTTTACCTTTCTCATTTTTCTAGTGTACAAGAACATCATTACGCTTTAAAGGCTGAAAATAAGAGTGATCCGGTATCCGGAGCGGAAACACTGAGGACAATGATCTGGCGAAAACTTCATGATTTATATCATATAAATCCCCATGCAGTAAGATCGACACTCACTTTATTAGCAAATGGTCGCTATGGGCAAGTTACCAAGCAAACTCTGGTTATTGACGTGGAATGGACTTGTAAGATTATTTGTGATCATTTTTCTCCGGAATCCATTGGAGATACGGCCTTGGCGCAACATCTAATATATGACTTAAAGGAATTTGATTCTCAAATAGTGGGAAGAAATGACTATTGCAATTCTTTGAGAAAGAATTTTTCAACGCCCGCCTTCAAGACCCTTATAGATTTAGGTTGGCGTTTTTGGCAACTCAATAAAGGCCAGGATATAGGACTGGATGAAATCAGGGAAAAGCATAGTGAAATGCTTAGTGAGCATTACCTCTTTTCTAATCTAGACGAAGCAAGAAAGTTTATCAAAATACTAATTGAGATCGTTGCCGCCGGATTACATGAAAGTGGAGGTGAGATCCATCGAGGATTAGAGGCCATCTTACTCGCTAATTTGCAGAAACGTCATGATATAGGGAAGTATTTACTTAGGGAATGGCTCAGCCTGGATTTGCGATTAGGCAATTCGGTGCTTAACTATTTGGGCAAGCAAAAAGATCGGGTCAATATGTTTCTAAATGCCCTTGATCAACAATCTGAAGAAGGGAAACTTCGACGTTTTTGGTTTTTTGCGCGTTTCATTTCGCCTGAAGCTATAACGGCAAACGTAAAGGAACTTTTTGAAAAAACTGTCGGATCACTACCTCACAACACTGTCGTGGATTTTCAGTTACTGAGAAAGTATGCAACTGACAATGAGACTCTTCTAACATGGATAAAAGTTGTGCAACAGCAGGTTAATTCAGGGAAGCGCCTCTTATTCTCAAAAGACTTGGACTTGGTTCGATTTCTATTGGAGCGAGACCAAGCTTTAACAAAAGCTATCTATTTACTGCACGTAGGTGTTGATGACATATTTGATCATCAGTTGCATGCTTTAGGTACGATCTTAGCACAGCACCCTGAATTTATTGTTGACTATGTCCAAGCAGAGCTTATTGATGTAAATATCTCTAAACGCCAAGGCGGTGTGCGCCCCATTGGTCGAGTTTGGGAGATTGCAGGCGTGGTAGATTACTTTCCTGCTTGTGCTGATCTCATCCTGAATCGTGCAAAATATAGTCTTTTTGCTGAAAGTAAACTGCAATTGCTGCTAAATGGGATCTCTGAAAAAGGGAAGGTGTGCATAAAACCGATCATTCTAAAATACGTCGTTGATAACGTAGATGATCAGGATCGCTTAAGACATCTAATGAACTGCATCAGAGAGAAGCTTTTCCATTTTTATTTTCAGGCTGTATTTCTCTATCTTGATGAGGATAATACGGTCGAACTTTTTCATTATTTGCAATGGACACCTAGTGGGGGGGTGTTTGCTGATAAAACCAATGTTAGTAGATGGCGAGCTGCTAATTGGCAGGAAGTTTATGATATGATCATGCAATATTCAGGGAATAAAGACATTTCCGGAATACTTTTGTACATTCAAAATCGAATTGCCATAGAAGAAAAAGCAGCAATAGAGGAGGATAAGCGCATGTTTGCTTATGGATAGGATGATTTCGAGCGTTAAAATTACAAGCTATTACATTTCAGCCCAAACTCAAATTCAGGACTAGGTGATAAATCTCAATAGTGTTAGTCGCAGAACCATAAACCGTTTTACCTATTTTCAGGTTTTGATCTCCGGCCGGAGTAGCTAAGACTGCCATATTTTCCTTTTTTTGAAATCTACCCCCGTAGTCGATAGTATTGATAATCGCCTGATATTTTTCCCAATCCTTTTCGAAGTTTGCATCCTTTCGTTTGCTATAAATGATCAAAAAACCGGATTGGAGGGTGGGAGCATATCTTTTCAAAAGTTTGTATAAGTGATCGGTGATGTATTCATCAGCTGTTTTGAGGGTCCAGATTAGCCCTTCAAACACTGCAAGTTCTCTGCCGGACGCCCGGACAATCCAGTCTCGGGCACCAGGCTTATCCCTACTCTTTATGTTACCGGAAAATCCACCTGGGGATTGCTCGGATACCTGCCAGTTCCAGGCCAGCAGCCTGGCTCTCATGATCATGGCCAGGACATCATTGTAGCGGTTTTCGTCCGGCTTAAAAATGGTGATATGATAAAGTAATTCAACAGCAGCCTCCACGACAATGAAGCGCAAATACTGAGCCACCGTTTGTGCACTGCCTGATAATCGTGTAGGCAATAGGCTAACCAATTCGGTTGGCTCCTGGTCGGTCATTAGACTGAAACTTGTGCGCAGATCTTTTCGTATGTCCACCCGATACAAATCTTTTCGCAATTCTTCAATCCATGCTGAACTATCCTGCCCGGTTGACTGGTAATAAGCTCTTGCATCAATGAGCCATTTTTCTGCGATTATCGCTTGACCTCGAAGATTATAGTTCTTCGTTACTAATTGCAACACTTCCTGATTATATTTATAAGCCTGACTGATCTTCTCTAAATAAAAATCAAACCCGCCATTGTCTTCTTGATAATGGCACCTAACCAACTTACAATAATTGATCGTATCGGTAAAGCTATTTAGATGGCCTTGTTTTTTGTCAGCCAACCAGTTTATTTCAAACTGTTCCCATTTCCGGTATGCCTCTTCTAGAGCGAACTTACTTATCTGGTCATCAGAGACGATCTTCGAGGTCGTGGCATAATACAACCTCGCCGCAATTTCTAAATTTTGCGGATCCTGATTTTGTAATTGTTCAAAACGTGCTATCGCCTCATCAAACTGCCCGAGTTTATGATAAAGACTACCGAGTATTAACTGCTTAAATTGACTAAAACCATGAGCATACTCATCTAAAAAATGGAAATCAGTAGGTAGTGATAAGGACTGAAGGGCTGCCAGATTATCCTGCTTCCAGGCTTGAATTGCTTTAATTTGCAGATGTAAAATGACTTTCTGTGGATGTAGACTGCGGATTTTGTTAAGATGTTCTTCAAATGAAGGTAGTAATTCTTCCACTAGTTGGTGATGAAAAGGATCATCAGAGTTCGCTGCCTGGACCAGTGCATTTTCCAAGGTATCCCACCATCTAAGCTTCTTTAGGAAGGCCGTTACATCGATCTGCAAAATGATATTCCGGACAAGTTCGAGTTCGTCGGGAATTTTCAAAAAATTGTAAATCAACAAAAGCCGGTCCAGATCCGATTGTAGAAAAGCTTTCAATAATTTTTTTCGATTGTTTGGTTTAAACTGGACGGCAGTCCGAAATAAATGGGGTAATAAACCCTCTCCGTAGGAATTGAAAGCCTGCTTTTCGTAAAGGTGATTGAACAGATCGATCACTCCATCCTGAAGGCGGTCCGTATTATTCCTGGAAAGTTCAATAATTTCCTCTTCCACTTTGCCCAATATTTCGCCGGCATCGCAATGATCATTTAAGAACAGGTAACTATTGGAAAAAACAGTTTCGTGGATCAACAATAGTATCCGGAAATGAATCCTGCATTTAACTACATTTGCATAATTTGCATCGGTCAGCTCCTTACCCTCCTGCCGGTCCGGTATCTCGAATTGAAATGCCTGCAAAAAGCTTCTAAATGCATTTTGTTCCACCAGAGTACTAACGAAAGGCAACCAGTTGAGATAACTCAATGCGAAAGGTTCTCCCTGCCATTTTATCTTTTTTTTGGAAGCAGATTTTGCGAAATTCGACTGTACGTCGGTTTCCTCTTCATTTAAAGTACGCCTATATTCGTCCAGGAAAGTAGTGATCGTTCTCTTAGTCAGATCTTTCAGCAATTTCTGCCGGAGAGGATCGATCTCCTGAGGGGAAGCTGGTATTCGGCCTAACTCCAGGATCAAAAAATACAATTCCCAACGCCCAATATCGATCGACCGGATATCGTGAACTGGAATTTGCCTTTCATTTGCCAGTATGCTGACCAGCAATTCTTCCAAAAGAAATGGGAAGAGATATGGCTTTGACCATGAGGAAGCACCAATCTGGAAGTGATCACTTCTGCGCTTGGCAAGCAATATCTTTTTTGCCTTTTTATACCTGGGGCGGTATTCGCCCAATAGTCTGAATTCATTCAGCAATCTTTGCTTGGTAGAAATGTATAGCGTATCAAACAGCACATCTCGCCCGGTCGGATGATGATATCTACTTGCCGCTATGCAATCAAGCATCAGATCGAAACCCAGTAACCAAACTTTGTCAATTTGCTGCTTGATGACTCGCCTCAATTCCCATTGATCCAAATGACTGACAAATTGATTTGCCGGTTTAAGTTTTTCCAGCAGTCGCATTCCCCAAGCAGCTGTTTCTCGTTCAAGCAGGAGATAGGGAATGGCCTCCGGATAGTCCTCTTGCAGGAGAGACGACAGTATCCATAGCAAATAGGGTTTTGTGCCGCTACTCCGACATAGCTCCCTTGTTTTTAAGAAAACGTGATCGGAATCAGTAAGATAGCCGGATTCAGCGTGTAGAATTTGTTGGACAAAGAAGAAAAAACAAGATCGTGACGACTGAATAGTAGTCCAGTAAAAAACCTCCGTAAATTCATCCAGGTCAAGGAATAATTCAAAATGCCTGTTCGGCTTGAAGTTAAATCTATAGGGAAAATGCTCCGGGTTAATGTGGTGGAACATATCCCCATCCCACCACCATTTGGTCACCTCGTACTCAGACCAATCCAGGTCTTTTTCGGTGGTGATCAGCTTCAGGCAGGCTTCAAGTAGTCTTTTTTTGCTACTGTTATCAAGCAATTCCTGGAAATGGCCTGACAAATAGTGATCACCCAAAAAGATCCTCTTCCAATCAGTCAGCCTTTCCTGGTCGTCTGGATAAGAAGTATCCTTCACCAAAGCCATCCAATATCTGGCAGCCAGCACTTCTTTTAATCCACGCCAAAGCTCACTTTTCTGACTCAGAATGAGTTGATCCGGATCCGAAGAGGTCTCGGTAATTTTTAGTTCCAGTAATTTTTCCTGACTTGGCGTATTGCTAAACTGCTTTTTATGATTTTGTAATATATTGTTGAAAGCTTTAGTGGATACAACCAAAGGTGTACTACCCAACCAGGTCTGGCTACGAAGCTTTTCCAAAAAGAGCAATTCTTTTTCGTATTCCTTGACGAAATCATCGGTTTCCGAACGATGCAAAGCGAAAATAAAACGGCTAATGCCGGCTGCCACCTGTATATCCCCAGCTACGAATCGAATCCACTGCTTTTTGATTAGGTCATTAAGGTCTATTCGTTGCTCATGCTCTCGCTCGTATTCTCTATGGAATCCCGACAGATTTTCAGGGCTGAGGACTTTCTGCAGATTTGCTGACCTTAGCAACTGGAAAAGAAGTCCGGATGCGAACCATTCCGTTTCTGAAATGATGACCTCATCATCGGTTATGCTGAGTCGATCTGCCTTAAAGTTTAACTGCAGATGCCTGGAGAGCCAGGTTGCTTCAGTGTTCATGGGTATCGATTTGACCTTGTGTAAAGTTACTTTATGATTCCTTTTATGCAAGGATATCATGCTGTAGCGGAAAGGGGTGGGAACATTCATTTGGCAGGGCATTTGCAAACGAGACCCTGGGGACAAAAAGAATTTTCCTAAACATCGATTCCGATATTACAACTGTTGAGAGGAGAAGTGATATCCATTTTTATTTCCGAAAGTGGAAGTTTGCTTACCTTGGCTTTTCATTTTTTACATTATCTTTTAGGAAATGAAACTCACTAAATCCGGAAAAATCTCCATCAAACTCCCTCCGGAGCTCCGCCAACCGCTTATCCTGGCGGCCAGGCAAAGACTCTATTTCGAAAACGACGAGCTGGACCATTATTCTTTCTTCCTCCTTTATGAAACACTACAGCGACTGCAAAGTGTAAGCACCAAACGCATCCAGCTGCGTTTCTCCGAGTTCTTCATCCTCATCACTCCGCAAACCATGCAGTATCTGGATGAACCCACGCAACTTCTTATCCGGGATGCAATTGAAGAACGCTCCAAAGGTACCCGTCTGGATATCTCGCGTATGGATGATCCACAGCATGTGGCGCTGATCCGGGAACATTTTCTGGAAAGCAGTGGCCCTATTTGACATCAAACTCCTTTTCCACAATTTCAACAGCCCTAAAAGCTGGAAAAATTAGATGGGATTTTCCGCTTTGGGGCCATTGAAATGTGGAAAAGGCTAGGTGCTAATTCTTTAGATTACATTAGGCATTTTTTTAACATTTGCAAGTAGCTTTTCTTTGAATGCCTTATCTCTGGCTTGGTCGGCAATAATAAACTCTTTTTTCACGCCACCGTTCATAAATATTCGTAAGTAAATTCTTAAAAGCGGGCCTTTAAAAAATTCTTCATCAGGAAGCATAAAATTCATTTGTATCTCCTCCATCGTTCCTGTAGGAATGACAATAGACTGATTCTTTATAGAGCTACCATTTTTATACCAATGATGATTTTCAAAACCGTGATAGTTTGATGGGCCTTGGTAGATGATCTCCGCTTTCATTATGGCAAATGGATTCAAACCTTTATTTTCCACTAAAAAGCTGACTACAAAATTCATAGCAAGACTTTTTAGTAGCCAAAGATCAATTATTTCAATAGCAGGATCAAAATCTCTCTTTTTTGTCCTTCCATACCTCATCTTGTACATATAATCAATATCATATTTATCTGGAGTGCCGACTCTACTCCCTTTCCTGATAAATATCTGATTATGCGACTGCTTCGAATTTTTTTGCTTATCAAAAGTTATGTAGTTTTTAATAAAATATGATGGCTCGTAGGTCTCCGGAATATGTAATACACTTAATTGGTGACTTTCAACCAAGATATCGCGAAAATTGATATCAAAGGTATGGCTCAGGTACCTGCCGATCATTTGGTTTAACTTACTTTCATCGTCTATTCCACAGTCACCAAAGACAGCATCATGATAGCTCTTAGTTTTATCGTCATACCCAATAATGATGAATCCATCAGGTCCAAAAGTATTAGCCATTGCCGAAATATCCTTTAGAAATTCATTCCGGTTTTCGACATCGTTCAAATCTTTCCATTCTCGCTTAAAATCGAGTTTTTGGTATTCCTTAGTTGCCCCAGCCTGTGATTCTTCAATCTGGGTTCTTACAAAGTTTATAAGTTCTTTTTCCTCCATTAATTCTAGTTGTAACTGTGGTAACGTTTCGGTTACTTTGAGATAAGCACCTATATTAATACCAAGACCAACTCCATTTACTTGTCCTCATCGCCCCTCTTCCGCCGCTCCTCCAGTTGTTTAATCGCCGGTGCCTGCGCCAGCAAACTGAAGTGATGCACCGCCGTAGCCTGCAACTGGAGAAACCGTTTTTTCTTAGACACCTTTTCTTCCAGCAATCGGGAGTTCAGGATCTCCATATTCGCCAGGACCAAAAGTTCCAGGGCCGAGGCATGGTCCCGGATATTCCCTTTCAAATCCGGGTTGTGACTGCGCCACTCCTTAGCAGTACACCCAAAGATCACCATATTGATCAGGTCCGCTTCCGAAGCCTGGTATATGGCTTCCTTTTGGGTATTCCATTCCAGCATGGGCACCTGGTTTTCCCGCACGGCTTCCGTATGTACCAGGTAATTGGCTTTGGCCATCAGGCGATAGACATTCCAGGTGAGTCCTTTTCTTTCGGCTTCCTCTTCTTTGAGCCTTTGAAACTCCCGGACAATGTACAGTCGGAATGCGGCTGAAAGGCTGGAACAGAACTCGAGCGCAATATCGCGGTGGGCGTACGTCCCCCCTCCCCTACCCGTCCGAGATTCCATGCCTATGGCGCCGGTCTTTTCGATCCATTGTTTTGGAGAAAGAAAAAAGCCACCGCTGCCGGCTTGTATCCTGAAGTTCCGGAATTCTTCATCATTGAAATCGGAATTGTTCAGGGTTTCCCATAACCCCAGATAGTCCAGCGTATCGCC